>JAZQUR010000031.1:0-19763 GCA_045631425.1 Treponemataceae bacterium
CTACGATCCGACTTGAAGTAGAACCTGTCATGATAGAACAAGTGCTCTACAAAAGTTTTTACAACGACATCGCTATGTTAATTGATAACAAGATTGTTATCCTCATTGAGCATCAGTCTACCATCAACGAAAACATGCCGTTTCGCATACTTGAGTACATCACACGCATTTACGAGAAAATCACTAAGTCGAAAAACAAATTCGGCAGAAAACTTATCCAACTTCCAATTCCAGAATTCTACGTTTTCTACAACGGCAAAGAAGACTTCCCAACAGAAAAAACGCTAAAACTCTCAGACGCATTTTTGTCCCCCGACGAAAAACACGGCAAAATACTAGATTTTCCTCTTGAAATTACAGTAAAAGTTGTTAATATTAATGTTGATAAGGATAACGAAGTCTTAAAACGCTGCGAGGTTTTAGAGCAATACTCTGAATTTGTAAATCTTGTTAGACATTTTATAACTATTGGAGTAGAAGACCCTTCCAAAACAGCCATCGATGCCGCCATTAAAACCGACGTTTTAAGCGATTACCTAGAACGAAAAGACACCGAGGTAAGAAATATGATATTAACTGAATACGACTACGACACAGACATCGCTGTACAGCGCGAAGAAGCCTACGAAGAGGGTTTAAACAAGGGGATTGCACAAGGGATAAGTCAGGGCATTAGTCAAGGCGCTAAACAAACAAAAATTGAAACTACAAAGAATATGCTTGAAAATGGTATTTCAAAAGAAATAATTGCTAATTGTACAGGGCTAGCACTTGATGAGATAGAAAAACTCTTAACTAAGACAGAATAAACAGGCATTTTAAAAGACTATCTACAACGAAAAGCCACCGAGGTACGAAATATGATATTAACTGAATACGACTACGACACAGACATCGCTGTACAGCGCGAAGAAGCCTACGAAGAGGGATTAAACAAGGGGATTGCACAAGGGATAAGTCAAGGCATTAGTCAAGGTGCTAAACAAAAAGCTATCGAAACTGCTAAAAAGATGCTTTGTGATAAACTTTCTGTCGAAACTGTTTCGAAGTATACTGGACTTTCTCTTGAAACCATAGAGCAACTTACAAAGCAACTGAGATAAGAAATATTATATCAGAAAATTTTACTGTTTAAGATTCTCACTATAAAACATTTTTATCAATTTAAACTGCCAAAATTTGAACAGCCTCTTTTTTAAGGGATATCATAAGTCTAACGTTTTAAACACGGATAACAAAAAAAAACAAACAGCTTATAAAATCCCTTAACTTATTTTTACCTTTCACCCCTTTCCAAAAAGTGAATCCCTCGAATGATTTTTAGCCCGTCAAACCAAGTGTGAAAAGCAGCTTCAAAACGCTTTGGAGATTTTCCGTAGTTTTTTTTCATCTTGGCAAAGTTCTCTAAAAATTTTTCATCTTCCAAAAAGTCCTTTAGCTTTGTAAATTCGGGATTTTTTCCTGCAAAAAACTTTTTAAACTCATCATAAATCCACTCATCATAATAGGGATAAGAGATTTTTTCTAAGATTTTATCAATCTCACAACTTTGAGACATATTTTTTGCATCTTCTACCAATTCATTTATTCTAGAACCTGTGCCAAACAAAACCCTGTCAGAAATCCTACTGGAAGGAAAAACTGATGTATTTAGCATTGTGGTTTTTAGAGTTTTTCCATCTGCGATTTTAAGCTTTATCAAACTTTGTAAAAAATAAAAATCTTCTCCCGCAACTTTTAAGTTCATTCCGTTTACAGCACAATAGGCGTAATTACTAGAAACCAAAGTTGGTCCTAAAGCCACAGGATAAAAAGGCGTTCCACAATCTTCCAATTTTTTACTGTGAAATTTCAAAAATCCTTCGTAAGAATCTATTGCTTTTTGTAAAAACTGATTTTCAGCCTTTTGATGAAAAAAATCCGTTACTGCAAAAAGTTCCCCTTTATTTTCCACATCCTCTAAAAATTGATACAAAGTTTCTACGTAATTTTTTGCGACTAAGGTATCTCCGTCAAGACAGGCTAAAATCTTACAATTCAAAAAGATAGCGTAATCCATTCCCAATTTTCGAGCATAACCAACACCTTGTTTTTCTGGCAAAAATCCCATTGGTGGATTTAAGTTAATGGTGAAAAAGTCTAAGCCATGGTATTTTTGTTGATTTTTAGCATCTTCTAGTGCTTCAATAAGTTTCTCATTGTTTTCTATGACTTTTGGATTATCATTTTCTAAAGCGTTTACCACAGAAATCACTAAAATTTTTTCTTTTTCACAAGACGATTTTTCACAAAAAGAAGTTTCACAAAAAGAAAGCCAAGATTGATTTAATGATTCTAGCGTACTAAAAAAATCTGGAAACTCGTTTTTTATGGGAATAATTACAGAAATCTGGTGCTGATTCACAAGGGAAGAATACAATTCTGAAAGACGGCCAGAATTGTATTCTTCTTTCAGCAAAGACCGCTTTGTTAAATAAATGTGTCTGTTATCTTTTTGATTTCCCATTTTTTAGCCTAAAATTAACTGAATAGCTTTTTCTAGCCGCCAAGCCACAGTTCGAGCTTCTTCTGTGCCATCAAATGGTAACCAGTTGATTTTTACGCCCTGCTTTTCCATGCGACGAAACCAAGTTTCTTGACGTTTTGCAAATTGTCCGATAGCAATGTAAAGTTTTGAAATCAATTCTTCTTTTGAAGGGATTTTGCCTTCAAGATATTCAGATACAAAGCGATATTCAAGCCCAAGACGTTCCAAGCGGTCATAACCAATTCCCATGGCGTTTAGTTTTTCCACTTCTGGAATAAGGCCTTCATCCACACGGGCTCCAAGACGTCTTTTTATGTTACTTCGCAAAATATCCCGAGGAAAAGTTGTCCCAATGATAAATGGCCGAATATCAGGACGTGGTGGCATTCTGTTGGTCTTTGGGATTTCCTGATTATTTTGCTGGAAAACTTCGATTTCGATAGCACGCAAAAGTCTGTGGCGATCTTCTGTATCAGTTTTGTTGTGGAGTTTACCATTTTTTAGTTTTAATAAAATTTCTGTAAGCTCAGCCTCAGATTTTCCGCTAAGTTCTGTTCGAAGCTCTTCGTTGCAAGGCACTTCTATTAAATCCAAGCCCTGAACCACCGACTGAAGATACATTCCAGTGCCACCACAAAAAACTGGCACTTTTTTTCTAGCCAAAATCTCTGGGAAAACTTTATAAACTTCCGCTTGATAGTCAAAAACTGAATATTCAGTTGGAAGTTCTGTCACATCAATTAGATGATAAGGAATTGGCTCTCCATTAATTGTGTATTCACACAAATCTTTTCCAGAACCAATATCCAAATATTTGTAAACTTGGCGAGAATCAACAGATATAACTTCCCCATCAAATTCCTTTGCGAGAGCTACTGCTAGTGGAGTTTTTCCCACAGCAGTTGGCCCTAAAACACAAATACAGTTATAATCCGCTGGTAAAGTTAGTTTTTCTGTTGAACTCATATTATTTCCTATTGTAAAGCCGAAATTACATAACGCGCAAAATTGCACATTTTAGATATTCTGATTTTGGATAACCCACCAAAACAGGATGATCTGGCCCTGCTCCACGTTTTTCCAAAATCTGAATAGTTTTGTGAGCGTCTTCTGCTGCGTTTTGAATCATGCTGTAGAAAGTGTTTGTATCAAAAAAGTGAGAACATGAACAAGTTACCAAGATTCCACCTGGTTTTAAGATTTTCAAAGCTCGAAGATTGATTTCTTTGTATCCACCGTAGGCTTTTTGCACCATTTTTGCACTTTTTGTAAAAGCTGGTGGGTCAAGAATTATCATATCAAAAGTTTTTCCAGTTTGTTCGTATTCACGAAGCAAATCAAAAACGTCAGCACAAACAGCAGTAACAGTTTTTTGTTGATTATTTATTTTTATGTTGTTGTTTACAGTTTCCACAGCTTCTGGGCTAATATCTACCGCTGTAACTTCTTTTGCTCCTGCCAATGCACAGTTTAGCGCAAATGCACCTGTGTGAGTAAAAGTGTCTAGAACGCTTTTCCCCTTAGCAAAAGCACTTACAATTTTTCTGTTGAATTTTTGGTCTAGGAAATATCCAGTTTTTTGACCTTTTTCCAAATCCACAGTTAGTAAAACACCGTTTTCTTTTATGGTGATAACAGGATTATGCTCAGCTCCAATCCAGCCTGTTTTTTCTTCCAAGCCTTCTTTTTCCCGAACAGAGGCGTCACTTCTTTCATAAATCCCAAAAGGATGACAAACTTCTGTTAGAGCTTCAATAATCAAATCTCGATATTTTTCTGTACAAAGTGCCAAAAACTGAACGCACAAAAACACACGAGATTCTGTGTCACAGTAGCGTTCAACAGTTAAACCTGGCAAAAAGTCTGCTTCATCAAAAACTAAGCGATAAGAATCCTGTTTAGCATAATATGGATAACGAATTGCCAAAGCATTTTCTATGCGATTTTTGAAAAACTCATAATCAAACTCTTCCCCACGATTTCTGCTCATAATTCGCACAGTGATTTTTGACTTTTTGTTAAAAATACCAGTTCCAAGATAAAGCCCAGATTTTGAAAGAACCTCTACAACAGAACCGTCTTCAAGTTTTGTATTTTCTAACTTTTCCTGAGATGATTGATGGGCTCCTGTTTCTGTAAGCCATTCACGTTTTACGTTTTCAATTTCGTTATCAAAAACCCAAGGAAAACCTTGTTTAATTTCTTTTTCTTCTTTTGCTTTTAAAAATATTTTTGATGTCATGTCTTTTCTTTTCCTAAAAAAAAGTTTATGAGGAAGTTTCAACTTCCGATTAAACTTTTTACGCTGTTTCGCAACAAAGTGAGAAACAGCCTTTAATTTGAAAGTTTGCAACGCAAACTTTAGAGAAATATGCTTCGACGCTATTTCAGGAGAAGCTTATTTCTTTTCCTATGTTTTATTTTTGTACAGTGTAAACTGTCATTACACCTTTGCCTTTTACTTCAAATTCACGTACAGTTTCAATGGTGATTTTATCCCCACAAGCCTCTTTTACATTTTCAGTTATGAGGATTTCCCCTTTTGGACAAAGAGCTTCCATACGACTTGCTACGTTTACAGTGTCGCCCCACAAATCGTAGATAAACTTTGTTTTTCCGATAACACCAGCCACAACAGGTCCACAGTTGATGCCCACACGGATTTCCAAAGGTCGTTTTGCAGTCTGATTATAAAGTTCCAAATCTTTGTACATCTGTTTTGCAAACTGAACAATTTTTATTGCATAAGACTGATTTTGAGTTGGCAGCCCACAAACTGCCATGTAAGCATCCCCAATTGTTTTAATTTTCTCGATTCCAAGGATTTTAGCACTTTCATCAAATCGAGAAAATAAAGTATTCAAAGATTCAACGATTTCTTCCGCAGACACGCTATCAGCAAGTTCTGTAAAGTTTACAATATCAGCAAAAAGCACAGAAACATTGTCAAAACGATCCGCAATAGTTTTGTTCATATTGTTTTTCAATCGCTGAGCAATTGGTTCTGGCAAAATATTTTTTAGCAATCTGTCAGAGTTATCTTTTTCTATTTCCAAGTCGATTGTCTTGATTTGAACCATTGTTTCAAGGCGAAGTTGCTCGGCCATCAAGTGATTTTCTCTAACTCGAATAAAAAGCACCAAAAGCAAAACAAGCAACACAGTGATAATAATCCAGAACCAAGCAGTTTGATAATAAAATGGTAACTGTTGGATTTCGATTTTTGCAGGAGTTTCACACCACAATCCATCACTATTTGAAGCCATTACAGAAAATACATAAGTTCCTGGTGAAAGGTTTGTGTAAGAAACGCTTCTGTCTGATGTTATGGCTGAATATTCTTCTTCAAATCCAATTAATTGATATTTAAAGCGCACCATTTCTGATGAAATAAAACTTAAACCTGTGTATTTTATGTCGATACGTTTTGTTCCAGCTGGAATTATCACTAAACCCACATCTGAAGAATGAGTTCTATCATCAATTTTGATTTTTTCAATGTGAACTAGTGGCAATGTACTATTGGATTTTACTTTTACAGGGTCGTAAACAGCACAGCCGTCAATCAATGTAAACCAAATCCGTCCAAGTGAGTCAATCATACTAAGGGATGTTGAGTTTATCCCCCCAGAAGGAAGTCCGTCATTTTGATTGAAAAACTTAGGATCAATGGAATCAATTTTTCCGAGAGCCAAATCGTTCATATCTTCAAGGCTTACTGTAGAAATTCCCTTATTACTTGTCATCCAAACTGTATTTGTATAGTCAATTAGAATTTGGAAAACAGAATCAACTCTAAGTCCGTTTGCTGACACGTAGTTGAAAAACTTTTCACCATCAAATCGGCTAATTCCAGTTCCAGTTGTAATCCAATAAATGCCATCATCCTCAAAAATCTTGAAGATAACGTTTCCTACCAAACCATCTTCATCAGATGTATATGATTTTATAACTTTTTCATTACGGATAATATTAATTCCGCCACCGTCTGTTCCAACCCAAATATCACCATTTGAATCTTCATACAAACACATGATGTAGTCGTTGTTTAAGCCATCTGCTCTAAAATAGTTTTTTATATTCCCATCTGGATAAATAATGGAAAGACCAGTTGTTGTTCCAACCCAAAGATTTCCATTTTTATCTTCGATACAAACGCGAACTTTGTCACCAGCTAGTCCGTTTTCAGTAGTCCAGTTTTGGATTCCATCTTTTGAGTAACGGACTTGCCCTCTTGATGAATAGCAACTTATCAAAATGTCGCCGTTTTTTGCAATTCCTGTATGTCGTACACGAAGTCCTTTACAAAAATCTGTTAGCTCATTTTCCAATGTTTCATTTTTGCTATAACATAAAAGTCCGCTATCAGTTCCAACCCAAACTAAGCCTGTTAAGTCTTCTGCAACGGCGTTTACTGCAGTAGGCAAATTGATTGTTCTAAATTTACCCATGCTCATTTTTTCGATACCGCCCTTGTCTGTAGCAATCCAGATATTTCCTTCTCGGTCTTCGATAATTCTTTTTACGCTATTGCTTGTTAAACCGTCAGCTTCTCTATAATAATACCATTTATAATCTTTATAAAGAATTACACCATCTTCTGTACCAAACCACATAGAGTTAGACTTATCTTTGTAAATGCAGTTTACGCTATAGTTTGTTAAACCATTATTCGCGTCAAAAACTTCTGCCTCCCCATCTTCAATTCGGATAGCACCATTTTCTCCAAGTGCAAACCATAAAGCACCATTAGCATCTTGAGAAACGTAGTTTACTAAAAGGTCTCCAAATTTGTCTAAGCCATAATATTTGTGAAATTTTCCTGCGGTGTAATAATAAACTCCACCTGGTTTAGATGTGTTAAGCCATATACGTCCGGCTGTATCACAATATAAACTTACTGCTACATCTTGATCCCCATCAAACTGTTCTAGTCCTACAGGATGCACAAATCCTTTTTCCTCAGAATAATAAACTGTTCCAGAAGCAGTACCAATCCAAATATTTCCGTATCTATCCTCTGTAATTGCACGAATAGAGTTACTTGGAAGGCCATCTTTTACTGTAAACATTGTTACTTTTTCTTTTTCGATTCGAGCAAGACCACCATCATTTGAACCTACCCAAAGAACACTTTTAGAATCTTCAAAAATCGCACGAGCAGAAATACAATCAAAATTGTCCAAGGTGTTTTTATTTAAAGTTGTAAAATCAAAACCATCATAGCGAACAAGACCATCATAAGTACCAATATAGATATATCCATCTTTTGTCTGAATAATATCGTTTATGGTATTTCCTGCAAGACCATCTTTTGTAGTCCAAACGCTACTTACATAGTCAGATGGAAAAATTTGCGAATAAACAAATTGCCCTAGTGAGATAAAGATAAATAAAAATGAGATGTGAATTAAAGATTTTTTTGTAAAAGATTTCATACGTTTTTCCTAAACAAAAAAAGCACACAGCAAAAACCATACTGTGTGCTTTTTTTATTGCTGATTGCTTGATATTATACAAGTAAATCAGTCATTGTGTAAACATTTCCTTTAGAAAGCTTACCATCTTTTAGTCCGTTAAATAGCCATTCACAAGCTCTTACTGCACCAAGTGCGAAACCTTCTCGTGAACGAGCTGTATGTGTAAGTTCAATAGTGTCAGCTGTAGAATCGAAGTACACTGTATGAGTACCCGGTACACAACCAACTCTTGTAGAAGCCACCTGTAGTTGATGTTTTTCTGGTTTTCCCGGAAAGTTTCCGTTTACAAGCTCTGTTTTGCTTTTCATATTTTCTAACACGTAGTCAGCAATTTTTAGAGCTGTTCCAGATGGACTATCAGCTTTTGTATTGTGGTGAGCTTCCCAAATAGCACAATCGTATTCATCAAAATCTGAAATTAGCTTTGAAGCTTCTGCCACGATTTTGTAGAACAGATTTACACCGATAGAATAGTTTGCAGAATAAAATAGATTACTGTTTGTTTCTTTTGTTAAAGATGTGATAGCATCTAGTTTATCAAGCCAACCTGTTGTTCCAACAACTAGCGGGATTCCCAAAGGAAGCAAAGCTTTTATGTTGTTTTCTACTGAATCTGGATGAGTAAATTCAATAATTCCCTCTGCTCCAGATTCTTTTATAGCTTTTGCAATAGCTTCAGAATCAGAAGATTTGAATGTGGCATCTTCTGCATAAGGGTCACAAGTGATAACTACAGAATTACCTCGTTTTTTGGCAAAACTCTCTATCATGTGGCCCATTTTTCCGTAGCCTACAATTGCAATTTTCATTTTAGTTCGTCCCCTGCTTTTTCACCAAACAAAGCTGTGTGTAAAACTTGTACAACACGGTTAACATCAACTTCATCACAAATCATACTGAAGTTAACTTTTGAAGCACCTTGGCTAATCATTTGTACGTTGATGTTTTCAGCAGCTAAAGCTTTAAAACCAGCTGCAAGAATTGCGCTAGAGCGTTTTACATCACAAATAATTGTTACGATAGCTTTTCCAGATGTTGTATTTACACCAGCAACACGTCCAATATCTTGGATTAGACCGTCTAGGTTACGCTTTGTATTTACAGTTAAAGAAACTGATACTTCACTTGTTGCAACAACATCAACAGAAATATCCCATTTTAGGAATTGATTGAAGATGTGTGCCAAGAAACCAGCTGCTCCAAGCATACGTGTTGAAACAATATCAATTAGGGTAATTCCCTTAACTGCTGTAATTGCACGTACTGGAAGTGGAACTCCTGCATGTTCTTCAACAATTAAAGTTCCTTCTGATTTGATATTATATGAGTTTTTAACACGAACTGGAGTTCCAGTTTTGCGACATGGCAACATTGAACGTGGATGTAAAACCTGTGAACCAAAGTAAGCAAGTTCTGAAGCTTCTTCGTAAGTTACGATTGGAACTGGACGAGCTTCTTTTACGATTCTTGGGTCTGTTGTTAGGATTCCGTCAACGTCTTTCCATGTTTGAACTTCATCTGCGCCGATAGCTGCACCTAACATTGTTGCAGTTAAATCACTACCACCACGACCTAAAGTTGTGATATAGCCATTTTTGTCCTTTGTAATAAAGCCTGTAACAATTGGAATACGTGAGTCATTTCCTGATTTATAGTCTTTTAAACACTCTGGAATTGTTTGCCAAACAGAATCAAGAAGTTCTGCTTGCATAAAGTTTGAGTCTGAGTAAAAACCAGCATCCCATGCGTCATAAAATTTTGCATCGACACCAATTTTATTGAGATAAGCACTAGCAATACGTACGCTTAATCTTTCACCGAAAGACACAAGATAGTCGCGAGTACGCTTAGTTAATTCCCGGAGCATAGAAATTCCGGTTAAGAGAATCTTTAACTCTGAAAGTAACTCATCCACATCCTTACGGTCAATATCCAAAATTTGTACCGTTTCATAGTGGAGAGCTTCCACACCAGATATATCAACCTTTCCAGCTACTGCCATATCAGCAGCTTCTAAAAGGTGATCCGTAGTGTCTCCCATAGCAGAAAGAACAACTAGAGGCTTCTTTTCTTTGTAAGCCTGAATAATAGATGCAACATGCTTTATACGTTCTGCATTAGCAACTGAAGAACCGCCGAATTTCATTACGACCATGACGTCCCCCCAGGAATTAATTAAAATGTCAAAATGGAGTATAGCAAAAAACGGGGTATGGGGCAATATTTTTTTACGAATTTTGTAAAAAATTTACAAAGTTTTTCCCATTATTCCCATTGATAGCTACCCCAAAATCTTCACCCGAATTGAACTTCCCAGGGTAGTTTTATCAACTTCCACACGGTTAAAATCCCGCTGTTTTAGTTCTGACACGTGAGAAATAATTCCAACGCTGCGGTTTTCTCGAACTTCGTCTAAGGTTTGCAAAGCCCTTTCTAAAGCAGTTTCGTCTAGAGAGCCAAAGCCTTCATCAATAAATAAACTATCAAGCTGAATTCCACCTTTTTTGCTTTGAACAGTGTCTGTTAAAGCCAAAGCCAAACTCAAAGAAGCCAAAAAAGTTTCCCCTCCAGAAAGAGAATCCACACTACGAGCTTTTTTTGTGTGAGAATCTACAATTTCTAAGTCTAAGCCCTTAAATCCACGATTGTTTGAAGCATCGCCCAACCGTAGAGAATAACGATTTTCTGTCATATTCTTTAAGCGGCGACTGGCATAAAATGTGATTTCTTCTAAAAATATTCCCAAATACCAAGCATCAAAAGGCGTTTTTTTTGGATTATCCCCAGACAAAGCCTTGCAAAGTTTTTCATAAATTTCAGCCTTTTCAAAAATTTCCTGTTGTTTTGCTAAGTTTTTATCATACTCGGTTTTAGCATTTTCCAAGGTAGCAACTTTCACACTTTGATTTTGAAGTTTTTCCTTAAAATCAGACTTTTCAGTTTCCAAAGTTTCCTTGGATTTTGACAATTCTGCAATTTGATTTTCTGCCCTTTCCAAATCCTTTTCAGAATAATCCTTTTCTTCGGAAAGCAAGGTTTTTAAGCTGTTGATTTTTAGCTGCCAACTTTCCACAGAGTTTTTTAATTCTGATAAAAGTCTATTTTCCATTACAGAATTTAAAATATCTTCTTCTGAGGCAAAATCCGATTTTTCCAAAGATTCTAAAAAAGATTTTTCCGCAGTTTCTTTTTCAGACTTTCTAGTTTCCTTTTGTTTTTCTAAAATCTCTGTAGAAGAAATAAGTTTTTCGTATGTTGATTTTGCCCCGTTATATCTTTTTTGGAAATTATCAATTTTTTCTTCCAATTCTAAAACTGTGTTTTTGCATAAATCGTATTCTTTTGCAAAAAAATCTTTGGAAACAACTTTTATATCAATTTTTTTTCCAAGATTGATGTTAGAAAGTTCTTCTTCAAGACTTTGGATTCTTGTTTTTTCAACTTCCAAAGAAGTTTTAGTTTCTGGCAATTTTTCCAAAATTTCATTTAATTGACTTTGGAATTCAATCAATTTTTTTTCTGATATTTCCTTATCTTGAATAAGTTTATTCATTTTTTCAAGTTCATTTTCTATGGCGACTTTATTTTCTTCAAAAATCTTGATTTCATTTTTTGAAAGAAGAGTTTTGATATTTTCAACATCACCAAAATTTACACTTGGATTGTTTTTTAAAAGGGAAGAATTTTTTGTAAAAATCAAAACACTATCTGACAGTTTTTCTTCAATTTTTTTTGAAGTGGATTTTTCCAAAGCCTCATTTTGACTTTGTTGATTTTTTTGACTTTCCAAAAGTTTTTTTTGAGCCTCAAGATTTTTTTCTTGAATCTGGATTTTTTCCTCTAAAGGCTTAAAATCAACAGAAGATTTTACAATATTTGGGTGATGCAAACTTCCACAAACAGGACAAGGCTCATTTTCAGCCAATTTTTCTGCAAGAATAAAAGCCAAATTTTGATTTTTACTTTCTTCAAACTGATTTTTATATTCTTCTAAAAGTTCTTCATTGGAAAGGAAAAGTTTTTCGGTTTCTAAAATTTCTCTGGTCAATTCCTTTGATTTTTCAAGATAATCTTGATTTTCAAAATATAGATTTTGCAATTCTGTAAATTTTTCCAAAGCCTCTTTTGAAAGATTTTTTTCTTCTAACAAAGCAACAAAATTTTCAGTTTTTTGATTTATGGATTTTATATTTGATTCAATTTCTGTGATTTTTGGTAAAATTTCAGATTTTTCACTTTCTAATTTTTTTTCTACTGACAAAAGATTTTCAAATTTTTCCCTTGATTTTTCCAAAGTTTTAAATTTTTCATCAGCAGATTTTAGTTTTTCCTCTGTGATTTTTTCTTTTTCAAGAGTTTCAGAAAGTTCTTTTACTTGAAAATGATCTTTTTCTGCATTGTTAAAATCAATTTCTGCAATTTTTAATTGATTTTTAGTTTGTTCTAGTTCTAAAATCAGTTGATTAAATTGATTTTCACTTTGATTTTTTGAATTCAATATTGGCAAAATATTTTGTGCTTTTTCCCCACGGGCAATTTTGTCTTTTTTTTCTAAAATCAAAGATTCTTCTGATAAAAGATTTTTCAAATCTTCTTTGTTGGAAAGCGTTTTTTTGATTTTTGTAATTTCTTGATTTTTTTCAAAAAAGTCTTTTTCCAAATCTATAAGTTTTTTTTCTCGATTTTCAGTTTCCAAAGTCAAAGTTGAAAGTAATTTTTTTTCTGATTTTATGTCTTCTTCATAGGTTTGAGGATTAAAATCTTCTGTAATACTTTCTAATTGACGATTTAAAAGTTTTTTTTCAGAAGCAATTTCTTCGTTTTCTTTTTTTACTTTTTCAATTATTTTTGAATAATATTCTGATGGAAAAAGTTTTGCCAAAGTTTTTTGCTTTTCGCTGGATTTTTGTTTTAGAAAAGCTGCAAATTCTCCTTGAGGCAAAAGCACAATTCTAGAAAATTCATCTTCTGTAAGCCCAATCAAAGAAACTATATAATTTTCCACCTCTGTTTTTTTATCATTGATAAAATTTTCTTGATTGTCTTTGGTGATTTTATAAAGGGAAACTTTTCCATCTTGGGAAGTTTTTTTTTCTTGATTTTTAGGTGGATTTCTTACAATTCGATATTTTTCACCTTTTACTTCAAAGAAAAAATCAACTTGGCAAGAATCTTCAGGGGAAGCAAAATCGCTAAAAAGTGCCTTTGGGCCAATATTGCTTCTGCTTCCAGGAAGTTTTCCGTAAAGGGCATAGGTCATGGCATCAAAAATTGTGGTTTTTCCAGAACCCATTTTTCCACAAATAAGATACATTTCTCCAAGTTCAGAAAAATCCAGTGTATGTTCTCCGTAAAATGGGCCAATATTGTTTAATTTTAGTTTTAACGGTTTCATTCTTCGTCCTGTATTTCTTTTGCAATTTTTTCTAAAATCACAACTTCTTTTGCGTATTCTGTTAAATCTTTTCCATAAATATCTTTTACAAAGGCTTCAAAAACATCTTTAATTGGTAAAGATTCTTTTTCTTCAAACATTTTTTGTTTTATTTCGTCAGAAAACTTTTGATTTCCCTCTGTTTCTTCAGATTTGGAAGCTATTCGCATTGTCATATAATTTGGGAAAAATTTTCTTAGGGTGGCAGCAGCCGAATTTTGATAAACAGAATCTGTGCAAAGAAATTCGATATAATCATCTTTGAATTGTTGATATTCTGTTTTTTCCAAGAAATTTTTGAAACTGTCTTTTATTGTTCGCAATTTTCGTTTTGGATTTGCTGGGATTTTTTCGATTTTAATATCATCCTTGCCTTGAATTTCAATTTTCAAAAAGGATTTTTCGTATTTTATTTCATCAAAGGAATATGCCAAGGGAGAGCCAGAATAATAAACATTTTCTGAAACCTTTTGAGGCTTATGAATGTGGCCTAAGGCAACGTATGAAAACTTGCTAAAAATCCCAGAATCAATATTTTCGGCAGCACCAATAAAAGTGCGTTCTGAAGAGGAAGTTTCTGCACCCAAGGTTAAGCAGTGGGAAATTAGCACTGAAGGATTTTCATTACTTGGTTCATAGGATTCTAAAACTTTTTTAATATCCGAAGCATAAACAAAGGGTAAAAGATAAAAATCGCATTTTTGCCCCGTAGAATCTTCGATTGTAATTGGCTTTTGTTCTAATAAAAATTCAATATCAGTGTTTGCGCCGATGTGAATATTATTTGTGGCTAAAAGTTTTGCAGCAAAGGAAAGACGTTTTGCAGAATCATGATTTCCAGAAATCACAAAAATCGAAAGATTTGGAGCTTTTTTATGAAGATTTGTTAAAAAATCATCAAAAACTTCCACAGCCTCTGGGCTTGGAACTGCTCTATCGTAAATATCGCCGGTTAAAATCAGTGCATCATAATTTTCTGATACAAGAATATTTGTAATTTGATTTAAAATATATTTTTGGTCTTCGATTAGGGAATATTCATAAAGGATTTTTCCAAGGTGTAAATCCCCAGTTTGTAAAATTTTCATATGAAAAATATAGTCTAAAAGTGTTAAGTCGTCTATAATGGATTTATGAAAATTTTTCGAGCAACAGTTTTAGGATATTGTATGGGCGTTCGTCGGGCTATGGAAGCCGCAGAAGAAGCTCTTGAAAAATATATTGATAAGAAAATTTTTACTTTTGGTCCACTAATTCACAATAAACAGGCATTGCTTCCTTTAGAAGAAAAGGGGCTTGGAATTCTTGAAGAAAATGATATTGAAAGTTTAGACGAGAAAAATCCTCCTGTGGTAATAATTCGAGCCCATGGAATTTCTCCTTTTACTTTAGAAAAACTAAAATCAAAAAATTGTGTGATTGTGGATGCAACTTGCCCTTTAGTTCTTGCAAATCAGAAAAAAGCAGCTAGTTATGCAAAAGATGGTTATCAAGTGATTTTAGCTGGAGACAAAAATCATGGAGAAGTTGCAGGAATTGCAGGTTTTGCAGAATATGAAAAATCAGGTTCTTGCAATCTTGTGGAAACAGAAGAAGACGCAATTCAATTAGTGGCCAATTTGTCTGAAAATCAGCGTAATGGAAAATGGGTTTTGCTTTGCCAAACAACTTTTTCAAGCTCTGTTTTTGATAAAATTGCAAAGGTTTTAACAGAAGCAAATCTTGACTGCGTGATTTTGAAAACTATTTGCAATGCCACAAATGAACGTCAAAAATCCTTGTTGGATTTATGCAAAACTGTGGAAGGCGTAATTGTTGTGGGCGGGAAAAACTCTGCAAACACTCAGAGACTTTATCTTTCAGCAAAGGCAAATTGCAAAATGGCTTGTCACATTGAAAAAGCAAGTGAAATCCCGGACAGTTTTTACAATCTTGAAAAAGTGGGAATCACAGCCGGAGCTTCCACCCCAGATAATGTAATCGAGGAAGTGGAAAAAAGATTGAAGAAAAATTAACAGAACCATTAAACCTTGTTATTAACACAGAATTTTGGTTAAGGTCGAATTTTAGTCTATGAAAAAATACCCCTATTAAACATCTCCGATTTTTCTGTAAATTCTTTTATCAAGTTTTCTATGTGATTTTTTATCTTTTTTCTCATTTTTTTTCAAAAAACTTAAAAATTTGTTTTCTATGCATCAATATTATATATGAAAACCAAATACAAGGATGAATATTGATGTCTAATCGTAATTACAAAGATTCTGTTTTTGTAGACCTTTTTTCAAAAGATTTACATGCAAAAGAAAATTTTATTTCACTTTATAATGCTCTTCATAGAACAAACCTTGACCCCGTCAATACAGAAGTAAAACCTGTTATGTTGGAAAAAGTATTGTATATGAAATACTACAACGACATTTCTATGCTAATTGATGGAAAAATTGTGGTAATGATAGAGCATCAATCTACTGTTAATGAAAATATGCCTTTTCGATTTTTGGAATACATCGCCCGAGTTTATGAAAAAATAACCCCTACAAGGGAAAGATTTGGCAGAAAACAAATAAAACTTCCCAAGCCAGAGTTTTATGTTTTTTATAATGGGATAGAAGATTTTCCTTTAGAAAAAGAACTTTACTTATCTGATGCGTTTATTTATAGTGATGAAGAATCTTTACAAGATACAAAAATTCCTCTTGAAATTACAGTAAAAGTTGTTAATATAAATATTGGAAAAGATAATCCAATTTTAAGAAACTGCAAAACCCTAGCTCAATATTCTAAGTTTATTGAAGAAGTAAGAACACTGATAAAAGAAGGACATTCAGACCCTCTTTCAGATGCAATTACACAATCCATCAAAAATGGAATATTAAGTGAATATTTAGAAAGAAAGTCCAAGGAGGTCCGAAATATGCTTTTAGCAGAATATGATTATGACACAGATATCGCTGTTCAACGAAAAGAAGCTTATGATGACGGCCTTGAAACAGGAAGAAAACAAGGCATTGAACAAGAAAAAATAAATACCGCAAAAAAACTCTTATCAATGGGACTTTCTATAGAGCAAATATCAGAAGGAACTGGTTTATCTTTAGAGCAAGTAAAAAAACTACAAGAATAAAGTTTTTCCGCCCCTATTTGTTAAACATGCTAGAAATTTCTGTAAGTTCTTTTATCAAGTTTTCCATGTGAGATTTTTCAGTGTAGGCGCCAAAACTGAAACGAACTGCATTTGTGGCTTTTTCGTCAGAAATCCCCATTGCTTTCAAAATCGGACGATTCATTTTTCGAGCAGAACATGCTGAACCTGTAGAAATACAAAATCCCTTTGAGCTTAAAGTTCTTACCATCACTTCCCCGGGAATATTGTTAAATGTAATTTGCACAACCGATGGAGAATAATTTTCAGAATTTTCACTTCTGCACTCAGGAATCAAAGTTGCGTTTTTATCTTTCAAAATCTCAGAAATAAAAAAATCAACATTTTCTTTTTCTGATTTTAGATTTTCTTCAAGGGCAGATTTTGAAGCGTATTTTTCCAAACACAAGGTCATAGCAATTATTCCAAAAAGATTTTCTGTTCCACTACGAAGTCCCTTTTCTTGTCCGCCACCTTTTAAGAAACTTTCCATTTGATAATTAGAATATAAAATCCCAACTCCCCGAGGACCTGAAAATTTGTGGGCGCTTATAGCCGCTGAATCAATTCCCTTGAAAGCCAAATCAACTGGGATTTTCCCAATAGCTTGAACTGCGTCTGTGTGAAATTTTGGTTTTCGCTTTCCTTTACAGTGATTTTCTATAGCATTTGCAATTTCATAAATTGGCTGAATGGCGCCAGTTTCATTATTTACAGTCATTATGCTAACAAGGGCTGTATCATCTTGAAGTTTTGAAACTACAGTTTCTGGCTCTACAATCCCCATCTGATTACAAGGAGCTTCTATCACCTTCCAGCCAGTTTTTTTCAAAGACTCAGCAATTTCCCTAACCGCCGGATGCTCAATATTCGAAATAACCACACTCCCTTTGTTTGGGCGATTTAGCAAAGCCAAAAATGGAATATGATCGCTTTCTGTTCCACCGGATGTAAAATATAGATTTTCAGCTTTTACGCCCAAAACCTTAGCACAACGATTTCGCATTTCATCGATTAGATTTTTTGCTTTTATGCCTTCTTTATGAACGCTAGAAGGATTTCCAGAATATTCAAGGCTCATTGCTAAAGCCTTTTCTAAAATTTCTTTATCAGGAATCCCTGTAGCAGCGTAATCAAAATATTTAGAAACTTCCATATATCAACCTTTATAAAACCTTTGCAATTTCCGAATCGGCAACTTGAATAATCTCTGTTTGCTTAATATCCCTTTGTAAAACCACTTTGATTGTGGAACTAGAATTTTTTTTGTCTTTTTTCATGGCTTTTATCAAAGTTTCTGCAATTTGATTTTCAGCAATTTTTCCAACAAGGACAGGATGGACTTTTTCCACCGAATATCCGTACTTTTCAAGCATTGCAAAAACTCTTTCTTTGTAATCCTTTGAAGCCAACCCTAACTTCACGCTTAAATCAATAGCTCTTCCACAGCCCCAAGCAACAGCACAACCGTGGGAAATTGCCCCAAGACCAGCCACAGTTTCCAAGGCGTGAGCAAAAGTGTGCCCAAGATTTAATTGCATACGAAGACCTTTTTCAGTTAAATCTTCTTCCACAATTTTTGCCTTAGCTCTAACACATTTTTCGATAATTTTATCAAGAATTTCTGGATTTCGTTCTTTTATCAAATCTGATTTTGACTCAAAATCCTCAAACATTTCTTTATCGTACAACATGGCAGTTTTTATAGCTTCAGCAAGTCCAGAAAAATATTCGCTTTCTGGCAAACTTTGCACAAATTCTGCACAAATATGCAATTTTCCAGCAGGATAAAAACTTCCTATCATGTTTTTGTAGTTTTCAAAATCACAACCAGTTTTTCCACCACAAGCAGCGTCCACCATTGCCAAAAGTGATGTTGGAATCAACTCCAATTTTGCACCACGTTTAAAAATCGAAGCAGCAAAGGCTGTCATATCTGTGATGACACCGCCCCCAATTCCAACAAAAACCGAATTTCTGTTAAAATCAGCTTCGAGGGCAGCTTTTACAATAGAAAGCACGGAATCCAAAGTTTTGTTTTCTTCCCCACTTGGCAAAACCACCACAGGACGATTTTTAGCCTTTTGTAAATCCAAAAACTTTTTCACTTCTGGCAACAAAGCGATATTTGAATCTGTAACGTAAATGTGCTTATTTTCTGTATTTGCAATATTTTCAAATAATTCATTTTCATTTTGATAAAAAAACACTTCTGTTTTTTCAGTTCCTTGATGAATCATTGGATAGTTGATATTAAAATTTTTCATTTACCAGTTCCTCTATTGAAAATAGATAAAATAATTTACCACTTTGAATAATTGATTTCAAGTTAATAAAAAATTTGACAACCATGAAAAAATAACTTTTACTGCATACAAGACTACCAAAACTACAACTCAAAACACTAAAAAAAAGGTACACCTCAGCGAAGTGCACCTTTTCATATTCTGATAAAGAAAAAAATCAGTAATTACTAAATCTTAAACTTACCAATTAATGCATCCATAGAATTAATATGCTCTAAAGTCTCGTTAGCCATATCAGAAACAGCGGAAGCAGATTTATTGATTTCATGTGCTCCTACAGTCATCTCATCCATACTATTATCAACCAAGAAAATAATTTCGTTTAGTCGATCTAACTCAATTCCAGCATTATTTGTTACATCTTGCATAGATTTTGATGTAGCCTGAACATCCATAGTTGAAGCATTTACATCTTTTAGAGCTTCCAAAACTTGCTTTGAAGCAGCATTTTGTTCTTCCATTGCATATTCGATTTCGTTTACAAGTCCATCAGTATCAGAAATCTTTTCTGTGATTGTTCTAAAGGCATCGTTTGAACGATTAGAAGCCAACACAACTTCTTCAACTGTTTTTGTAATAATCTTTAACTCAGAAGAAATATTGTGAGATTGTTTACTTGAGTTTTCAGCTAAAGTTCTAATTTCGTCAGCAACAACAGAAAATCCAGCTCCAGCTTCACCTGCGTGAGCAGCTTCAATAGCAGCATTCATAGCAAGCAAGTTTGTCTGTGAAGCAATTTTTGCGATAACACGGTTTGCTTCAATCATCAATTTTGACTGTTCATTCATTTTAACAATTTTTTTATTAACTTCAATTTGAGTATCTCTACCAACTTGAGTAACATTTATCAATTCTTTAAATTGATTAGACA
>JAZQUR010000032.1:0-4952 GCA_045631425.1 Treponemataceae bacterium
TTTCTGGGTTTGTAGCTTTTAAAGCATCATATAAACCACATACAACGTTATGTCCACCTGGAGCTTGTCCACCAGAAAGAATTACACCAACTTTGATTTGTTTTGCAACGTCAGGATTTGCACCTTCTTTTACAAGTGCTTCTGGTTTTCCGTAAGTGTTTTTGAAAAGTTCTTTTAATTCAGCTTGATCAGCTACAGATTCTGTAGGATTACCAAATTCAACTACGATTTTGTCCAAATCGTTTTTTAATACAGCAGGAAGTTTTGGTTCGTAAGCGTAACGTGCTGTTTGTAAAGCAGAAATGTTTGCCATAAATGCGTCTCCAAAGTGTAAAATATTGGATGTTGGACTGTATAAAATCCAACTTAGTTTTTGTATTTTACAAAATTACGACATTATGAGCAATAGTATATTTCTTTATTTTTCTGAGTTTAGGATAGTGAAGATTTCTTCTTTTGTGAAAAGTCCGCAGTTTACAAGGTCTGCACATTGTTCACTAATCGATTTGTTGAAGAAAAGTAAATCATCTGTACAAATTGTTAAACGAATACCTGCGTCAAACATTTTGCGCATAGGGTGATTTGCTAATTTGTCTACAGCTGTAAGCATAACATTACTTGCTGGAGTCACGTTACAGCGAAGTTTTTTATCAGCGATGTATTGCAGGATTTTATCGTCTTGAACAGCGCCGATTCCATGCTGGATTTCTTCCAATTCAAAAAAATCTACAAATTGTTTTACAGATTTTGCATCAGAAAATTCTCCGATGTGGGCTTTTCGTTTTAGTCCACATTTGCCTGCAAGATTGTACAAAGGCTTAAAATCATCTAAGCCTTCAAAAACTTCTGGTCCGTATAAATCGATACTTTTGAAAATGCCACTTTCTATACAAGCTGGAGCCCAAGCTGCAATTTTATCTTTTGGGAAAAGTTTCCCAAGCCCTAATTCTGGTCTAAAATCAATTTTGTCTTTGAAGTTGTCCTTGATTTTAGAAATCATTTCAAGGAAGTTTTGAATGCCGCCACAGTGTCCAACAAATTGGATATCAACACTGCCTTCCAAAACTGTTACTCCATCTTGGATAGCATCTTGAATTGACATTGTAATCAAGTCTTCAGCATCTTTTGCAGTTGTAGCTCTTGGGCGAGTGTACTGTCCGATGATTTCATGCATTTCTGTAAGTGTGTTGTATTTTTCTTTAGGAAAATCTGGAATTTCAAAACCTGCCCATCTTTTGTAGATATCATAACGCATTCCTAAATTTAGATGGTTGTGAGCATCTACTTTATGGTGATTTAAAAATTCTTTTTCAGAAATCATGAAAATTACTCCTTATATATGGAAGCTTGCAACGCAAACTTTTGGAAAACTCTTCCTGTTACAACTGCATAAAGATATTTTAGCACATTTCCATTTAAAAATCAGTCTAATAAAAAATAATTAGAAGTTTTCAATTTGGTTTACAAGATTTGCAAATGTATCGATAGCATCTTTTATTGGTTTACTTTCGTTCATATCAACGCCGGCAACTTTTAGGGCTTCGATTGGGTAGCGTGACCCACCAGATCTCAAGAATGTGAAGTAATCTTGTTTTTCTTTGTCGCCACCTTTTAGAACTCTGTTTGAAAGTGCCAATGAAGCAGAAATACCTGTTGCGTATTTGTAAACGTAATAAGCATTATAGAAGTGAGGAATACGTAATCCTTCTAAATCGCTAGTTGATTCAAAAATCATTTCTGGACCGAAGTAGGTTTCTAGAAGATTTCGATATTCTTTGCGTAAAACATCTGCAGAAAGAGGAGTTCCACTTTCAACTAATGTATGGGCTTTGTGTTCAAACTCTGCAAACATTGTTTGACGATAGAGAGTTGCGATAATGTCACTTGCACGGCTACAAAGCAAATATTTTTTTAGATTTTTGTCTTCTGTGTTGTTTAAAAGATATTCAAAAACTAGTTGCTCGTTGAAAGTAGATGCAACTTCGGCTTCGAAAATTGTGTAGTCGTAGTGCATAAATGCGTTTGAGTGAGTTGAATACCAAGAGTGCATTGAGTGGCCGCCTTCGTGAGCCAAAGTAAATACATCTCGTAAAACATCCTCTTTGTAGTTCATCAAAATGTATGGATTTCCGATGTAAACACCTGCCGAAAATGCGCCAGAGCGTTTACCTTTGTTTTCGTAGCGGTCAACCCAGCCATTTTGAAGCCCGTCACACAAGATAGAAGTGTATTCTTCACCAAGTGGAGAGAGAGCTTTTTTTAGGATAGCAACTGCATCATTGTATGGAGTTACTTTCTTAATATCACTTACTAAAGGAACGTAAACGTCGTAGTGGCGTAAATCCTTTAATCCAAGCATTTCTTTTCGTAAAGCGTAATATTTGTGAAGTGGAGCTAGGTTTTCGCGAACTGTTGAAACAAGGTTGTCGTAAACTGTTTCTGGAACTTTGTCTGGGAAAAGGGCCATTTCACGAGCAGATTTGTATCCACGGGCTTTTGCTTCAAAAATGTCGTGTTGAACGCTTCCTGCGTACAATGATGCGATTGTGTTTTTGTGGTTATCAAAAGCGTCGTAAAATTTGTTGTAGGCTGTTTTTCGGATTTCTCGGTCAGGATTTTCCATAAAACTAGACCAAGTTGTTTGAGTAAGTGGCATTTCCCCAGCTTTTGTTTTAACTGTTCCGTAATCAATGTCTACGTTTGTGAGCATTGAAAATGATTTTTGGCAAGCTGTGGCACTTTCGGCGCCAAGTGATAAAATACGTTCTTCTTTTTCTGAAAGAATGTATGGCTTTAATCTTGAAAGTTTGCTGATATAGATTTTGTAGTCAACAAAGTCAGGCCGCTTACACCAATCTTCTAGAAGTTTTTCATCAATGGATTGAAGTTCTGGCACGAAGAAACTAACTTCTGCATCAGCGGAAGTTGCAATCATCATGTAGCGACCATATTTATCTTGATTTTCTGCGTTTTCAGCATCACTGGCTGTTAGCAAAAATGCGTATGAGCCAGTGGTTTCTATAATCATAAGTAAGCGACAGTATGTGTCCAGAGCATTTCTCAAAGTTTCAGGAGATTCTGAGAGTTTGCCCTTGAAAGCAAGCAATTCTTTTGCTAAATCTGGGATAAGTGTCAAATCTGATTCCCAATCAGCATCTTGTAAATAAAGTGATGTTAAATCCCATTTATCATTTTGGGCAATTTCATCTCTTGTAGGAATTTTTGTACTTTTCATAACTTACAGTATAAAGTACAAAATTGCATAAGTCTAGAAAAAGTTTTTTGCTTTTCCCAAGACTTTGGGAGGAGTACAGCTTTGGAAAGCTGCTAAACTTTACGAGGGAAGAAAACCCTTTTTTTCGATGAAAAGGGCAAATTGCTGCGAGTCTCGCAATTTGTCCTCGTGCACCCCTCTTTCCTAAAAAGACGACCAGAGACCTTGACGGTCTCTGGACTCTGGGCATATTGGAGTGGTTTTGGGTGTTTGTGGGTTGGTAGCTTGCGTGATTGGGCTAGATGTCAGGCACGACTGTGCCAGCGTGCCGTGGGTGGCTTGCGTGATTGGGCTAGATGTCGGGCACGACTTTACAGCGTGCCGTGGATGGCTTGCGTGATTTGGGGTTTGTGTCAGGAATGGCTATGCGAGCATTCCGTGGAGAGACCACGTGGGGAGTTTGAGTGATTAAACTCTTTCAAAAAATGGAAAAAGGTTATATAATTAAGTTATGAGTGAAATTATTACACAACAAGAAAAAGATTTTTTAGATAGTTCGATTCGTCGGGTGCCAGATTTTCCACGTCCGGGCATTCTTTTTTATGACATTACAAGTATTTTGACAAAGCCAGATGCATTTAAATTTTGTATTGATAAAATGGTTGAGTACTATAAAGAAACAAAAATTGATGCTGTAGCTGGTGTTGAATCTCGAGGATTTGTTTTTGCAGCACCTTTAGCTGAAAAACTTGGAATTCCACTAATTTTGATTCGCAAAAAGGGAAAACTTCCTGGAAATACTTATGGCTGCAAATATTCTTTGGAATACGGAACTGCAGAAATTGAAGTTCACAAGGCTGATATTAAAGCTGGCGAAAAAATTCTTGTTATTGATGACTTGATTGCAACTGGTGGAACATTGAAAGCTGCGAGAAACGTGATTGAGCAGGGTGGCGCTACTGTTGCAGAATTCTTTGGAATCGTAGGATTGCCAGAACTTAACTACAAAGAAGTTTTGGAACCAACTCCTGTAACAACATTAATTGATTTTGCTGGTGCATAATTTTGCACAGTTTATAAACGAAAAGTCCCAGAGGTGTTTTCTGGGACTTTTTTGTTTTGAGATGTATTATTGTACTTGTTTATTTAAAGTCTTTATGGTTGTATCTTTTTTTATTCCTTTGCTAGTTGTTCAACAGTATCAAGAGGAAGGCCTGTAATAATAGATATTTTTTCCTGAGAGTCACCGTAATTAAGCATCTTTTTCGCAGTTTCAATAGCTTTTTGTTCAGCACCTTTGCTAATTCCCTCTTCGTAGGCTTCTTCTCTTTGAACAGCAATATCTGTGTCGTAATCATATTCTGTTAATATCATGTTTCGCACCTCGGTTGCTTTTCGTTCTAAGTAATCGCTTAAAACATGGGTTTTAATTGCAGCTTCTATAGCTGCATTAAAAGGGTCGTCTACTCCAGCTGAAATAGAATATCTAACAAGATTCACAAATTCGGAGTATTGCTCTAAAACTTCGCAGTGTTTTAAGACTTGATTTTCCTTATCAACATTAATATTAACAACTTTTACTGTAATTTCAAGTGGAAAATTAATACAATTCAGAATTAAGAATGCAGAATTAAGAATTATATCCCAATTCATAATTCTTAATTCATAATTCTTAATTAATGCAAGCGTTGTAAAGTGAAACAAAGTTTTCTTTTGCGTTAATGTCTTTTGCGAAAAG
>JAZQUR010000033.1:0-4154 GCA_045631425.1 Treponemataceae bacterium
CAACAGGTACACAGAACATAAAAGCTAAAAGAAGACATATACAGATTATAATGCCCTTTTTCATCCAAAACTCCTTTTGAATACAATTATTTATTTGCCAAATTATCTTTGAATAATTATATTTCTTCAAAGATTGTTTGTCAAACTCTTTATCGGCAAATTTTATCTAACTCTTGATTATTTTAGCATAAATAATTTATATTATATATGCTTACTTTTTGAATAGAAGTAAAATTCTATTACATTATTTAAAGGAGTCACTTATGACTAGTTATAAGGAACTTGGCCTTGTAAACACAAAAGAAATGTTTGAAAAGGCTATCAAAGGCGGATACGCAATTCCTGCTTACAACTTTAACAACATGGAACAAATGCAAGCTATTATCCAAGCTTGTGTTGAAACAAAATCACCTGTAATCCTACAGGTTTCATCTGGTGCACGTAAATATGCAAACCAAACTCTTCTACGTTACATGGCACAAGGTGCTGTTGAATACGCAAAAGAATTAGGTTGTGAAAACCCACAAATCGTTCTTCACCTAGACCACGGTGATTCTTTTGAACTATGTAAATCATGTATCGACATGGGATTCTCATCAGTAATGATTGACGGTTCTGGTCTTCCATATGATGAAAACGTAGCTCTAACAAAAAAAGTTTGTGACTACGCTCACTCACAAGAAAACTACGTTTGTGTTGAAGGCGAACTTGGTGTTCTAGCTGGTGTTGAAGATGAAGTTTCACACGAAGAATCACACTACACAAAACCAGAAGAAGTAAAAGACTTCGTATCAAAAACAGGTGTTGACTCACTAGCAATTTCTATCGGTACATCACACGGACGTTGTAAATTCAAACCAGAACAATGTACACGTAACGCTGACGGTGTTCTAGTTCCACCTCCACTAGCATTCGACGTTCTAGAAGAAATCGAAAAAGAACTTCCAGGTTTCCCAATCGTACTACACGGATCTTCATCAGTTCCAGTTGAATACGTAAAACAAGTTGAAGAATTCGGCGGAAAACTAGCTGACTCAGTTGGTATCCCAGAAGAACAACTAAGAAAAGCTGCAAAATCAGCAGTATGTAAAATCAATATCGACTCAGACGGTCGTCTAGCTATGACAGCTGCAATTCGCAAAGTATTCTGTGAAACACCAAGCGAATTTGACCCACGTAAATACCTAGGTCCAGCTCGTGAAGAACTTAAAAAACTTTATATGCACAAAAACATTGAAGTTCTAGGTTCAGCTAACCACCTATAATCGATAGATTTATAGACAATAAACGCAACTTTTTGGGGAGTAATCTTCAAAGGGTTGCGTTTTTTTTGTTTAAAAGATGTTTTTTTTCAAAAAAATTTGGTCGAACCTGGTTCCTTACGTGGGTCCAGCTTTTCGCGGCATGGTCCTTCGGACTTTTTGGCAAAGACGGGGATACAAATTCATAATTCTTAATTCATAATTCTTCATTGGAATGGCAAAGGGATTGGAGTAGTTTGGCGAAGCCAAAGTGTTTTTAGGATTTTTTGGAAAATCTTTGGGAAAGTTTTTTTTGCTTTTTTTTGGATAAATGATAAGAAAAGGGAATTTGACCTAAAAATACCGAGCCTCTGGCGGGCTACGGAAAGCCCGGTTAGGAACTTTGGCTTGGAAAGTCGAAGTTCCTAACGCCCCGAATTATTTAGATTAATATTGAAATTTTGATTGGATTTGCTTTGAAAAATAATGTAGCAAAAATGTTCCAACTATAAAAATTGCTGAGAAAATTACTGCTAATGGTGTGAAAAGTTTTGTGAAATAGAAATCATATATCATTGCAGGAATTAGAATTGCCAAAAGTATAGCAGATACTGAAACCCAAAGTGATTTTTTTGTAAGTTTTTTATTTATGTAGAGGACGATGTATTCTAGGCCAAATTCTTGAAGGAAAAACATTGTTGAGTAGATTACTGGAATCATGAACAATAGGAAAAAATCGAAGGTATCGTTTTTTGAAATTGTTTCATATGGCAAAAAGATAGCGTAGAAACCGATTAGCATTGGGGTGTATGTTTGTAGTTTGAATGTCCAACTATCTTTTGAAAGCAAAAATAATGGGACGGCGCAAACTAGCATTGGAACTAAAATTGTTGATAAAAAGTAATATGTGAAATTTGTGAAGAGTCCGTAAACTGGTGCTCTGTATGCATAGGCTGTAAAAAAATCAACAAAACAGTAGATTACTGATAAAATTGCGCCAAAAACTATCATTACGCCTTTTGAAAAGGTTGGTGTTTTTGGGTTTTCAGAGTCTTGGGCTGTGTTTTCAGTTTCAAGCTCTTTTGCAGGATTTTTTAATATTGTAAAAATATAGTATAAAATTGGTAATGCGAAAAATAAAAATAAATACATAACTTTAGACTATCAAAATTTTTCGTGTTAAACAAGGGGAATATTTAAATTCAGAATTCAGAATGTAGAATTTTGAATAATATTCAAACTGAATATTCAAATCAGGAATTTAGAATGCAAAATTCAGAATTCTCGTTTTTATCTGAATTCTGAATTCATAATTCTAAATTCTTAATTATCTAGTGGTTGTGATTTCTGTCCAAGCTTTTGTTAGGCGGTCGATTACGTTTTGTGCAATACTTAGTGAAAGATTTGCTTCTGCCATGGCTGTTGTTACGTCGTGAACGTCAACTGAATCTGGGTCAATGATGAGTTGTTCTGTAATATCTGTGGAAGCCTGTTGTTTTTCGTTTACGTAGTTTATGGCGTCTAGTAGATAGTTTTCAAAAGTAGAGTTTGATTTTCCAACTTCTTGGGTTACTTTGGAATTTCCAAAACCGATATGGCCCGGTGTTGGTGCAACCATTTGATGTGATGATAAGATTTCTAGATTTGTGTTCATTTTTTTCCCCTGTTTAGAAACTGCAATTATCTTGTAATTTCTTTCCCTATCTACAGTTTATATCACTTATTTGCCGATTTCAAGTGCTTGTTGGAACATATCTTTTGCGCCTTGAATAACTGATGAGTTTGCTTCGTAAGCGCGTGATGCTGAAATCAAGTCTACCATTTCTGTTACAACATTTACGTTTGGATATTCAACGTATCCTGCGTTTGGGCCAGATTTTATTGCGTCTGGGTGTGTTGGGTCGTAAACAAGACGTCCTTCTGATGTATCTTTTTGGATTGCAGAAACACGAACACCGCTTCCAGCTCCGTTGTTGTATTGTTCTGGTGTGTAAACGCCGCGATATTGTAGGCCATCGCGTGATTCAAGAACTACTCTTGAGCGTTGGAATTTTCCACCTTCTGATGTGCGTGTTGTTGATGCGTTTGCGATGTTGTTTGAAATTACGTCAGATCTTAGACGTTCAACACTCATTCCTGTTGCTGCAATATTTATACTTGTAAACATTCCCATGTTTTTATCCTCTTTATCTATAAGTTTTAGTTTTTAGTTTTTCAAGATTATTGAAGGGCAATTTTCATTTGTTGAAAGTGAAAGTTTTGCATTTGTGTTAAAAGTTGGTAGTTCAATTGTGTTTTTAGAACTTCCATTGCTTCAGTTTCTGCATCTACGTTGTTTCCGTTGGCTTTTGCTGTTGTTGCGTAATCCACAACGCGACGAGGTTCTACGTCTTGGTAATTTCTTGGAGTGCTAGATTTGATGTGATTTTCTTCTGTTGTAAGCATTTGAAAACTGTCATCAGCATTTTCTGCACTTTCAATAGCGCGTTTTAGTTCTGCTTCAAAATTTACAACTGAACGTTTGAAGTTTGGCACTTCTGAGTTTGCAAGGTTATTTGCACTTACTTGATAACGTAATGTGCTAACATCCATTGCTCTGTGTAATAAATCAACTGATCTTGAAAAACTGTTCATTTTTTTATTCCCCCAAAACCGAAAATTTCGGCTTAATATAAATTTCCCACATTTAAAATGTCGGATTTGGAAAAAAAAAGTTTAGAAAAAAAATGAAAAGAACGCCATTTTCAAAAAAAATGGAATTAGATAGGAGAAAATTGATATTAATTTGATTATGAACTTTTATTTACATATTAAAACACGGCACGCTGTAAAGTCGTGCCTGACCACCAATCCCAATCCCGTAAGCTACACAAGGAATGCTCGAAGAGCCATTCCTGACCAACAATCCCAATC
>JAZQUR010000034.1:0-6563 GCA_045631425.1 Treponemataceae bacterium
GGGGGGGGAATCTATAAATGAGTAAACGACTTGCAAAGATTTTTGCTCTTTTGATTTTATGTTTTTCTAGATTTCCTCTTTTTTCCCAGATATATGAAGTGGAAAATCCTGATGCTTTATCAAAGCAAATGGAAATATTGAACTGTTACTGGGAATTCTTTCCAAGTACATTTATCAATCCAAACTTAAAAATCACTTCTGATGAATATAATCTTGGTGTTTTTGCTGGTTACGATGATTTAGTTAATAAAAAATCTTCTGGAAGCATAACAGATTTTTCAACTTTCATAGATGAAGATTCATTCGTTGATGTAGAAAATCTCTACCAAAAAGACCAAAAACAAGAAGTAAACTCAATTCTTGTTGACGTTCCAAGTTCTTGGAATGACTATCGTCTTGGTGCACCATTTTCTAACGGTGCAGGTTCTGGCTCTTACCGATTATTAGTAAAAGGCTTAAATCCCCAAAAAACATACGGTTTTCACGTTTACGACTTATTTTCCAACGCATTTTCCATTTATATAAACGGTGAAAACATCATAACTGTTGGTTCTCCAAATGTTGATTACACACAAACTGTTCCAGATTTAAGTATGGACTTGGTATATTTCAAGCCAAATGCTGAGGGCGAAGCTAACTTTGTTTTACACATTTCAAATAATGTTCACAGAAACGGTGGAGCTTGGAACGCAATTAAATTTGCAGAACGAGACTATATCGATACAAAATACAGAACTCAACTAAACTACGGATTTTTGTGTTTAGGCGCATTGTTCACAATCTTTTTGTATCAGATGCTTTTATTTATTTTCCGAAAACTTGATTTTGGAAGTTTGTACTTAGCTCTCTTCTCTATTGTAATTTTAATTCGCTTGATTGTTACTCCAGTTTCCTTATTGGAATACTTTTTCCCAAATATTCCTTACGTAATGGCGCTAAAACTTGAATACGTTGCCTTGATTTTCGGGCCAATGCTATTCTTGATGTATATGATTCGAAAGATGACAAAAATACTTCATCGGCCAGTTGTAGATGTATCATGTATTTTCGGAACAATTATCGGCATCATCGTTTTTGCATCAAATGCTTATGTCGCAAACCGTTTCGTTCCAATTATTCAAACTTATTCAGTTCTCACATGTTTATACATTTTCATGATGATAGTTTTAAGTTATTTGCGAAAACCAACTTTGGAAACAGGACTTATGGTTTTTACCGCAATTTTCACAGCCCTAGGATTGGTTCACGATATTGCGGCTATCACAAATGTTTACATTATTTTGCCATCAACTAACTTGATTTCATACGCTTTTATCGGATTCGTTTTTATCCAAGCAGTGCTTATTGCAAGACAACAAGAAAAAGCTTACAAATCCGTTATTCGATTAACCGAATCGCTACAAAGTGCAAATGAGAGATATTCACGGTTTGTTCCAAAAGGTATTTTATCACTATTAAATAAAAAAAGCTTAGTTGATATTAAACCTGGTGAGTGGATAAGTAAAAAGGTTACTCTTTTGTGTTTTGATATTAAACATTTCTCTGCACAAACAGAATCTTGTACACCACAAACAATTTTGACTTTGCTTAACATCATTTTAGGCGAGATTTCTCCAATCGTGCGAAAATACGGTGGTTTTATCGAGAAATATCTAGGAGATGGAATTATTGCGATTTTCCCAAAAGACGGAAAATTGGCTTTTGACTGTGCTCTAGAAATTCAAGAAACTATAAAAGATTTACAGCCAAGACTAGAAAAAGAAAAAATGCCAAAGATTTCTGGTGGAATTGGAATTCACTACGGAAAAGTAGTTCTTGGAACAGTTGGAAATTCAGAACGTCTTAACCAAATCACAGTTTCTAAAGATATTGAAACCGTTATGAAACTTGAATCAATTACAAGAGTTTGTAATTTCAACATTATTGCAAGTCGCTCAGCTTACGAACATTGGGTTCCTGCAAACTGCTACAACGTAAAACCTCTGAAAGAAGAAGTTGCTTTCCAAGCCGGAATTAAAGAACTGGCTTTTGCTATCATAAACAAATTATAACCAACAAAGGCTATTGCATAAAAAATTAGTTTTTCATATACTCAAGTCATCAACCGGGGTGTGTATGGAACTGTTAGTTCTTATACTCTGAGATTATACCCGTAAACCTGATCTGGATAATACCAGCGGAGGAAGTATGAAGACACGTCTTTTTACCATTTTCCTTTTTATTTTTAGTTTTTCTCTTGTTTTCGCAGGTGGCTCAAAAGAAGCCGATAATTCTCGCAACAATGAAGTTGTGATTTACGCCTACGATTCATTTTGTTCTGAATGGGGACCAGGTCCTGCCATTGTAAAAGCCTTTGAAGAAAAAACAGGCTACAAAGTTACAATGATAAGTGCAGGAGATGCAGCCCAAGTTTTGTCCAAAGCAACTTTTGAAAAATCAAATCCAAAATCAGATGTTCTAATCGGAATTGATAACAATCTTTTAGACAAAGCAAAATCACAAAACATTTTAGAAAGCTATAAACCACAAAACGCAGATGCTTTAATCGATAGCAATCTAGTTCTTGATTCAGAGTGGTTTTTATCACCTTTTGATTGGTCAAGTTTTGCAATGATTTTTGATAGTTACGCAAATGTACCAGCCCCTACTTGTCTTTCAGATTTAACAAAAGACATTTACAAAAAAAAGATTATCCTTATGGACCCACGCACAAGTACACCAGGACTTGGATTTGTAGCTTGGACTTTGGCTGAATATGGTCTTGACGGCATTGAAGATTTTTGGAAAGCATTAAAACCAAATATTTTGACAATGGCTCCAGGCTGGGACACAGGTTATGGGCTTTTCTCTTCTGGAGAAGCACCACTTGTAATCAGCTACACCACAAGTCCTGCCTATCACATTTACGACGGTGAAGATTACAGATACGTTGCTCTAGAATTTGAAAAAGGCCACCCAATGCAAATTGAAGGTGCAGGTCTTGTAAAAAATGCCAAAAATCCAGAGGGCGGAAAAGCATTTTTAGATTTTCTAATTTCTAAAAAAGCTCAGGAAATTATCCCAGAAACACAGTGGATGTATCCAATCAACAATACTGTGGAATTGCCTTCTTGCTACGAAGTTTCTCCAGTTCCAGCAAAAACTCTAACAGTTGACCAAGCTGAACTAGAAAAAGCTGTAGAAAAAGTTTTAGCAATTCTTGCAGGTTAGTTTTTGCAGCCTGATTTTTAACTGGTTAATTCTACAAGATTTCTTAAATCTAAAATAAGCCCCTTAGGACAATTTGATGAAAAAAAGATTTTTCCAAACCACAACATATAATAGTCTCTATGTTGCTTCAATATTATTAACGATATTAGTGTTTTCTCTTTTTTTCATCACCCTAGTGGGAGCTTTTTTGCCACTAAAAGAAGAAACCAATTCTGTAAACTTTTTTGCCATTGGAAAAGTTTTGTGGTTCACCGTAAAACAAGCTTTTTTATCAACTTGTGTGGCTTTGTTAGTAGGACTTCCAATGGCCTATTTTTTAGCTTGTAAAAAGTTTTTCGGCAAAAAGTTTTTTTCATCCCTTTCATCAGTTTCCCTTTGCATTCCACCTTTAATTATGGCTTTGGGCTACGTTATGACCTTTGGAATGAACGGGACCATCAATCAATTTTTAGTAAAGATTTTTGGATTATCCGAAAGTCCTCTAACTTTTTTGTATTCCTTTTGGGGAATTGTTATAGTTCACGGATTTTATAACTTTCCTGTGATTATGGGCACAGTTTCTGAAAGTTGGAAAAACCTTCCAGAAGACAAATACTTTGTAGCTCAACTTGCTGGAGCCACAAGATTCAAGACTTTCAAAACTGTAACCTTACCTGGCATTTTACCCGCCATAGCCTCCAGTAGCATTATAGTTTTTTTGTATTGTTTTTTCAGTTTTGTAATCGTTTTACTTTTTGGTACAGTTGGCTGTTCAACTTTGGAAGTGGAAATCTATCAAGCTGCAAAAAACACACTGGATTTTTCCTACGCTGCAAAACTTGCATTGATAGAAACTGTAACCGCCCTAGGCTTCGTTTTTTTGTATGTTTCAATTTCTAAAAAATCCCGACTTGTAGAAAATTCAGCCACCAGCAAAAAAATATCTCCAAAAAACTTTTCAAACCTTTTTGGAAAAATATTTTTTGCCATAACAATTTTTGCAATCTTTTTATTTTTAATTCTTCCCTTGATTTTAATATTTATCAAAGGATTTTCAAAATATCCTTCTCTTTTTAAGAAAAACTCCTTTTGGGAAGCTCTAAAAAACACAATTTTCACAGGATTTTTCACAGGACTTTTATCTTCAATTTTGGCCTTGGTTTATAGCCTTTTTTCAAGAAAAATTGATCCCCTAAAAAAAAGCACAATCCTAAAAACGCTACCACTTTTGCCAATGGCAGTTTCTTCTGTAGTTTTAGGCTTTGGAATAATCAACTTTTCAACTTTTATAGATTTTTCCCCATCCAAATGGATTTTAATATTGATACAAACCTCTTTGGCCTGGCCTTTTGCCTTGCAACAAATCCAAAATCCCTTGGAAAAAATCTCCCTTGATGTAACAAATGTGGCTACCCTACTTTCAAAAAATCCCTTAGACGTGATTTTCAAAGTGATATTGCCCCAGTTAAAAAAGCCTGTGTTCATCGCCTTTGGATTTGCCTTTGCCATCAGTGCTGGAGATGCAAGTCTTCCATTAATTTTGGGAATTCACAACTTTGAAACCTTGGCACTATACACATATCGGTTGGCTTCCAGCTACAAATTTGCAGAAGCCTGTTCCTGCGGTTCAATTTTGATAATAATCGGCATAACAGTTTTTGCCTTTGCCTCACAAAAATCAAACTTTCAAAAAAGGAAAATAAAATAATGAATTACTTAGAAATAGAAAATCTTCACATGGATTACGAAAATATTTCCATTGATTTTTCAGCAACCTTGGAAAAAGGCAAAACTCTTGCCATTGTGGGCCACTCAGGTTCTGGGAAATCCACAATTCTTCGGATGATAGCAGGACTTTTACCCTCTGGAAAAAATGCAAAAATCCACCTTGATAATAAGGATATTACAAAACTCCCCCCAAACAAGCGGGATATTGGAATGGTTTTTCAATCCCCTTGTCTTTTTGAGCATCTAAAAATAATTGATAATGCAACTTTTGCTCTAGATTGTAAAGGCATGTCCAAAAAACAACGTCATGAAATTGGAAAAGATTGGCTAAAACGCTTTGGCCTTGATTCCATGGAAGAGAGACTTCCTCTCACCTTGTCTGGTGGCGAAGCCCAAAGGGTTTCTCTTGTTCGCACACTGATTGCAGAACCCAAACTTGTGCTTTTTGACGAACCATTTTCAGCCCTAGATGCTCCACTCCGAAAAAAACTCACAGCGGATTTAAGCACTTGGCAAAAAGAACTAGGGTTTACCGCAATTCTTGTTACCCACGACATTGAAGAAGCAAAAAAACTGGGAGACAAAATAATCGTTATGAAAGCAGGAAAAATGATCTGGGAAGGATTTCCAGAGGAGTTTGAGGAAGAGTTGTTGTAAGAAGGTTTCTGAACATTATACAACTTTATGAAGAAAAAGAAAATCAGGATTGCTTTGAATTTTTAGAAAATAAAATTCGAGAAGCAAGTCAACAAATGATTAAAAGAATCTATTCAGAAGAAGTTTTAGATTTTCTAAATAGAACATCCTCGATTGTTGATGAAAAAGGTTTTTAACGGCTTGGCAACCCCTTGCATTTTACCATAAAAACTCGCCACGATTCCACCTCACAGAAACACTAACTGAAGCTTTATCACTTTTAGGATGTATGACCATCTGTTTTCGGGACATAATCCTGCACCGTTGAAAGTTTGTTATTTTATTATTAAAGATTTTTTATTTTCGTGAAAACTTCCACTTTTAAATGTTTTATTTTCGGTATATAATATAGTTATGAGTGAAATATGAGCTTTTTTTTCATGAATATTATTATACTCCAGAAGGGAAAAAAACTGAACAAAGATATGAAGTAATTTTTTTAATTGTAAAAAATGGTCATCTTTGTCCGATAGAAGTGAAGTCCTCAGCATATAAAAATCATGAATCTTTTGATTATTACGTAGAAAAGTACAACCCAAAAAAACATGATCGATTTATTATTTATACAAAAGATTTAGTACAAGATAATGATATCATCTTTATACCAATTTATATGACGATGTGTTTATAAGACCAATTAGTCCGCGCAATGCGGACGAGAAGGTTGGTGAGATTTTGGAACATTAAAGTTTTGATAGTTTTTCTAGAAACTGGCCCGATATATTGAGTTTCTCCAAAGTCATTCATTGTAACTAAACCTGGAATAGAATCGGGTTGCGAGACAGCATACATTGTGATGCCGATAGATAAGAAAAACGCCAATACAGACACTGGTCTATCCCCCAAAAATTATACCACTTGAAAGGAGAGTTTTTCTACTGATAAACTAAAAATGAAGAAAAGATTTACAGAAGAACAAATCGTAAAAATGATTCAGGAACACAAAGAAG
>JAZQUR010000035.1:0-50751 GCA_045631425.1 Treponemataceae bacterium
ATATGCAAGATATTCACAAAAAATTGCATATTCCTTGCATAAAAAAATTAAATTTTGAATTCAAAACCCATATTTTTTAATTATACACCCAAATCCCCATTCAAATTCAGAATTCTGAATTTTCCCAATTCTTAATTCCTAATTCTTAATTCCTAATTCTTAATTCCTAATTCTTAATTCTTAATTCTTAATTCTTAATTAATCCTTCCCCCTTTGATACAAATAGAAAAAAATTGTATACTTCCCTTATGAATATTAACGTATTAGAAATGCCACTTGATTTAGGCGCAAGTAGACACGGCTCTGATATGGGCCCTTCAGCAATTCACCTTGCAGGATTAAAAGAAAAAATCACAGAACTTGGACACACTATCACAAAATTTTCTTGTCCAATGGAACAACATCCACAAGAATACGAAGATGTTGGCAATCCAAAAGCAAAATATCTTCCAATTATCGCAAAAGCCTGCGAAAAACTTGCAGAAAAAGTTGATGAAGCAGCATCAAATAACGAGTTTCCTATTATCCTTGGAGGCGACCACTCTATCGTGCTAGGTTCCCTTGCTGGAATGTCTGCCGCTTGCAAAAAACAAGGGAAAACTCTCGGGGTTTTGTACGTTGATGCCCACGGTGATTTTAACACATGCGACACCACCCTTTCTGGCAACATCCACGGAATGTGTTTGTCTGGCTCTTGTGGATACGGAATCCCAGAATTAACAAACCTATATTTCGAAGGTACAAAAGTTGATCCCAAAAACGTGTGCTACGTTGGACTTCGTGATATTGACCCAGAAGAAAAAAAATTGATGAAAGAAGCAGGCGTTACAGCCTTCACAATGAGTGATATCGACAGAGCTGGATTCCATCACATTATGGAACAGGTAAAAGAATTCTTCAAAAGCCGAGTTGACTACATTCACCTTAGTTTTGATATGGACTGTATCGACCCACAATTTGCCCCTGGAGTTGGTATCCAAATCCCAGGTGGATTAAATTATCGGGAAGCATTGCTTTTAATGGAAGAAATGGCGGAAACAGATATGGTAAAATCTTGCGATATCGTAGAAGTAAACCCAGTTTTAGATATGCGAAATAAAACTGCACAAATGGCTGTAAAACTTCTTGCAAGATTACTTGGGGAAAAACTTTTTTAATAGCACAAAAAAAGGAGTGGCGATTTTCTTTATCACCACTCCTTTTCTTTTTAACTAATAATTTACAAAATATTTCTTAGCTTTTCAAAAAACACTTTTCTAGCTTCTGGATTTGTAAAAGCGCCCCCTAAATCCAAGGCGATAGAATCAGCAGAAGCGGCCCACAAACGAACATTGTATGCTTGTCTATCCTGAGTATCAGCAGAAGAAGCAACAGGACCAAGCCCAGAATCTCGAGCCAATCTCTCTTGTTCTTTTAGCGTAAGCATATTTTCTACGATTTTTTTACAGTCGTTACTTCCAACAGTATTAGAAGTTTCAAAACAAGTTGCAACAACAGTTGGCACAATCAAAGAACGACCAGCTGGATATCCTTCGATTCGACCACTTGGGAAAAATGTCTCCGAATATCCTTTGATAATTCCATATCCAATTTCTCTATGAGAATATAAATCCATGAATACAAAGGAGATTTTTTTTGCTTCCATGAAATTCTGAACATCAACAAAAGCCATTTCATCCCATTGAGAATGGAAAAGTCCTGCAGATTTTAAACTTGCTAATTCATCGCAAACAAGTTTCAAAGACTTTACTTCTTCATTATCAAAAAGAGTAGAAAAATCTATTTCATTTTGATTTTCAGATAAAAACTGATTTACCTTGTTAAGTTCATCAATACCATAACGAGATTCAATCATAGCGCTTAAAAAATATGAAAGGATTTTATCACTGTTTCCGATTCCAGTCATCATCGCATAAAAATTGCCATTTTCATTTTCTTTTTCAGCAGTTTCCAAAACTTTATCAAGCAAAGCAATTTGATTATTTTTAAAAGTTACGTTGATTTCATTTAAGACAGCCATTTCTAGGTGATTTTGCAAAATTGGATAAGAATTATTACTTAATCTTTTCATGGATGTTGGCATTATTTCCAAAACAGCTTTATCAACAGAACTTGCTTTTTCACTAATAGAATTTTGACTTTCCCCATGATAAGAAAAAACTACTGCAACATTTTTATTTTTCGCAAGTTGAGTTTCTAAAGACTGGTCAGAATCAAAAATCAAATATTCATATTTTTGGCTTTTTTTTGACAAAAACAATGGAGCATTTTTATCAAATGATGTTTTTATGGATTCTATAATTTTAGGCTCTAAATCATAAAATCCGATAATTTGCATTTTTGTCTTGGAATTTACAAAAATTAAAGAAAAAACGAGTAAAATAACAAAAAAAATGCAAAAAAGTAAAATAAATGTGTGCTTTTTTTCAATTTTCATATTATAATTTTATCACGACGCTGTAAAACAGACAATAAACAACCTATAATTTTCATATTAAAAATGGGATTTTATGAAAAAAAAGATTTTTTTAGCACTATCATTTTTTCTGGTCATTAGTCTTATCTCCGTATCAGCACAATCATCTGATGCAAATATTCTCAGTGTAACAACAAATCAATCTGTATATGAGATGATTGATACAGCATTCAGAGATAAAAATTCAGATTCAGTTTCTAGTATTTTAGCTTCATGCCGACTAGAAAAGAATTATTCTCAATATGAAGAATATGTTTTGCAAAAAACAAGAGCTTTGCTTTTATCAAATCAGTTAGACTTGATTCAATCAATGTGTATGGCAATCATCGATAACAATTTGGATAACACAGATGCTCTAAATCTTTATATTACTGTTGAAAAATCTGTAGCAAAACGAAATGCTCGTCAAAAGCTTATTCAAGAACAACGGGAAGCAGAAGCTGCATACGTTGCACAAGCCACCGAACGTCAAAAAGAAGCTATTAGAAAAGATTACAACACAATCGAAAATACAACTTCTGGACAAACAGTTTTCGTTTCACCAGTTACAAGTAAGTATTATTCAGATTTTACTTGGTCCATCGGTTTTAATATCGCAGAATTCAGTTACAGATATGCAGGTAAACAATCCTCTGCAAACTATGGAGTTGGTCTTGCTGGTGATTTTATTTATCGCGGTCCAAAAACTTCCATCGGCGCAGATTTCTGTGTAGATGTGGGTGTTTTGAACTTCTCAGCAGCCGATGCTTCTATGAATGAATTTTCATTTATCCCAATGATAGCTTCTACAAAAATAAATGAAGATTTCTTCTTCAGAGCCGGTTTTTCACAAATGCAAATTGTATCATCAAATGATTTTGACGCATTTTCAACACCAGTTTTAGGTCTTGGAATCAAAAACATCAAAAAAGGTGATTTGAGTTTTGGTGGATACGTGGATTATTACCTTGGTCATATTTTCCAAGATGATATGAAAGCTGCTTTTGGTGCAGGATTTCAATCTTCATTTGTAATTGGCCACCTAGGAAATATCAATCTTGCATTATTTGCAAACTTAAAAGAATCTTTACTTGTATTAACAGACGGAATCGACAGTCGTACACGCATTACTATTGGATTAGGAGTTAAATGTAATGAATAAAAAAGTTTTTATCACACTTGGATTAATGCTAGTTATTTTTTCTTCAATTTTTGCTCAAAGTAGTTTAGTAAATAAATACTTAACTGCCGCAAATACAGAATATTCAGTGCGAAACAACGAAAAAGCTTACAATTACATAAACGTTGTTTTGGAACAATACGAAGATGAGGTTCCAGATAACGCACTTCTTTTAGCTGAGGCTATTTATTACGACTATCTAACTGATGTTAAGAGAAGCGAAAATGTTGAAGCTTTTAGAGATATTCAACAAAATCTTATAAACTACGAATATTTAGCCAGTGACCGTCTAAATAAGCAAATTACAAACGTAACAAACTTTTTCTTGGAAAAAACTAAAGCCGAAGAAGCAGCCATTGCACAAGAGAACGCAGAAAAAGTTGCTATCGCTTCTGCTAATGCTGCTGCAAACATTGCGGCGGAAGCAACTGCAAAGGCAACAACTGACGCTATAACTGCTGCTAACGACGAAATTATCAAACGCTTTGAAAATATTTCACAAGAACAATTAAAACAAAATCGTGAATTACAAGAAAGCCAACAAGAAATCCTTGGAAATATGCTTTCAGAAATCCACGACAACAACAAAGAATCAAGCAAAAAAACAACAAGCTTAATTATCATTTTATTGTGTATCGCAAGTTTCCTTGTTCTAATCGTTTCTATCATCGTTGTTGTTACAATCAAAATGAGCAAAAAGCAACAAGAACTTTTTGTAGAAACATTGCGCGTTGTTAGCGAAATTCAACGTCTTCCAATGGAAACTGCAGAAACTTTACGTCTTGCAGATGTTTACAGCGGAATGCGCGCTATAGAAGATTCAAATTCTGTAACACGAAAAGTTGATACAACTTTTGAACAAAAAGAAGTTGATGACAAACTTAGAGCAGAACTTCGAGAACTTGCCACAGCTTGTGAAAAAGAAGGATTAAAAATCGACAAAGCAACAAAACGCAAAAACAATTCAAAAAATGTTGCCGAAATGATTTTCAAAATTGCACAGCACATGGGACTTGGGGAATATAAATCAATGCTATATTTCTGTGCTGCTATGGTTTACGATATTGGATTTTTAAACATCGATTCAAGTTTGCTAGACGAAACAACATTAACTGAAGAGCAAAAATATATTATTCGTTCTCACGTAAACGAAGGTATAAAAAACTTGGATTTCGTTCCAGAAAAATTCAGACCAGTTTTTGCAGAAGCAATTACGATGCACCATGAAAACTTAGACGGTTCTGGATATCCTACAGGTCTAAAAAGCGATGAAATTCCAGCAATTGCAAGAATGATTCGCCTTGTAGAATCTTTTATCGCGCAAGTTTCAAAACGAAATTATCGTGGCATTTTCGACAAAGAAACAGCCATTGAAGAATTACGTAAACATCCAGAATGGTATGATTTAGAAATGCTAGATATTTTGGATAAATTGATATAGTAGACTAAATAAATAAAAGCTTTTGGAGGTTTTATGAAAAAGCAAATTTTATTTGTTCTTTTATTTGCATTAATTGGCGGAGTTCTTTTTGCAGCAGATCCAGCAGAAGGATTTTGGATTAGTGTTGATGAAAAAACTGGAAAGCAAACTGCAGGTTGGGAAATCTGGCAAGAAAAGGGAATGCTTTACGGTAAAATCCTTTCTATAGCCGACAATCCACAGGATATAAAGGCTGGTGGCCCTGGAAAATCATATGATAACTTCCAGAACGGCGTTGATGTTAGCACACTAAACATTATCGGCACAACTTGGATTTGGGGACTAACCAAACAAAAAGATGCTAAGTGGGCAAACGGATTTATTATTGATCCTGAAAGTGGAAGCCGATACAAATGCAAAATCACATTCCACCAAGCAGATGGTAAAAAATATTTAGTTGATACATTAGAAATGCGTGGCGAACTCGGTCCTTTTGGAAGAAGCCAATTCTGGCAAAAATCAACAAAAGAAGCCGCTAGCGCATTAAGATAATATTCCAATTGGAAAGAACAAAAGCTATCACAAAAAGTGGTAGCTTTTTTTTATTTTTTTTCACAACATCATATCCTACAAAGAGATTTTTTTATTATTTTGTGATATAACACTTATATGCTTTCTATGAAAAACACAGTTATAAAAATATTAAAATGGATTCCGGCATTAATCATTTTTGGAATTGGCTTTTATTTATCAAGCCAATCCTCCATCTCAAAAATGCCTGCTTTTCCATACGCAGATAAAATTGTTCATCTAATTTGTTTTGCAGGACTTGCCTTTTGGGTTGCTTTTGGTTGCAATCTTTCTGGGAAATCTAAAAAAGAAGTTATTTTGCCAACTATCATCGTTTCCCTTTACGGCGTAATAGACGAAATCCACCAAAGTTTCACACCAGGAAGAAGTTCCACAGTTTCTGACTGGATAGCAGACACAATTGGCGCCCTTTTAGGAAGTTTCGCTTTCTTTTTGCTCATAAAAATCCTAAAAAACTGGAAAAACCGCAAAAATCCCCAATAAGATGAAAATCCTTTTTTTCAGTTCTAACACAAACCAATTAGACTCAGAAAACTTTTGTTTTTCCTTTTACCCAACTTGCAAAGATAATTTTGAAATATTAGCAAAAAAATATCCAGACTTTTCCTTTGTTGTGGTTACCCAAAAACCGGGAGTTTTTTTAGTTGATTTGGAAAATGGCAAACTAAAAGAAGCCTCTAAAGCAAAAAATCTTGAATATCACCTTTTAGATGAAAATATTTCCAACGAAGATTTTGCCGATTTCATCAAAAATCTCGGGCCAGATTACGCTATTTCCATGAGTTACTGGCTAGCACCTTTGGACTGGCTTTCTCTAAACGACAGCTTAATTGCAGAAAATCTCAAACAGCAAAATACCAAAACAATTTGCCATTCTCTAGAAAATCAAGAAATTTGTTTTAACAAATGGGATACCCAAATTGCGCTAGAATCGAAAGGATTTGAGACGCCAAAATCAATTTACCTAAGTCACGATTTATTTTGGGCAGAACGTAGCAACAAATCAATTATAAAAAATCCATATAAAGAATTGATTTTTACAAAGTTACAAAACATGACTTTTCCAGTAGTTATCAAATCCCTAACTGGATTTAGTTCTTATGGCATGGATGTGGCAAAAACTTTTCCTGAAGCTTTGCATTTTCTAAATCAAAAATCTGGAAACGAGGACAAAATCATTCAAGAATACAAAGATGGTCTGCATTTTGGGCTTGAAATCTACGGAGACCAAGAAAATTTTGAAGTTTTGCCACCATTTTTGTTTACCCTAAATAAATACGGAATTACAAGCCCGAAACAAAGCATAAAAATCGGGCCTTTTAACTTTGATGATGAAAAATATCATGAGAGACTGCAACTTTCGCGCTTAAAAAATGATATGGAAAAACTTTGGAAAACTTTTGGCTTTTCTGGCTCTATCCAAGTGGACTTAGTTTTTTCGGGAAATAAATGGTATATTATAGAGATAAATCCTCGACTTAGCGGCATGACTTTTACTTACAGCGCCCTTAAAAACTCAAATCCTCAAGAACTTATGCTAAAATCCCTTGTGGATAGCAATAATTTTCCCAAAAATCAAAATATCACGCTTTGCAACTTGAAAATTCCAGTTCTAAGCAAAGCTGATTTTGAAAAACTCGCCCAAAATCCTATGATAAAGCGAATTTTCCAAATCGACAACAAGACCGCAAAACAAAAACGAGATGTGGGCTTTTGTGAAATTGTGTTTGAAGCAAAAAATTATTGCGAACTTAGTAAGGTCTTAGAACTCCAAGCTCTTCCCAACGAGAGTACATTTTTTCAAGATTTTCTTGCAAACTAGCGTATTCTTTCCCGTATTCACCTAATTTTTCGTGATTTGACTCACCACCAGACAAAAATCCTTCCAATTCTTCCTTTCTTTCTTCAGCTTCAAAAATTTGATTTTCTAGTTCGTCAAACTCTTTTTGCTCTTTGAAAGTTCGCTTTCGTATTTGTTCTGTCTTTTGGGCTTGTTCAACAGTTTTTTCATCTTTTGAAGCCGAAGCAGCTTTTTTTTCAGCCAAGGCCTTTTCTTCTTGGCGCTTTAGTTTTTCTTCTTCTTTTTTGAACTCGATGTATTCAGAACATTTTCCCACATAGCCAGAAATTGAGCCATCATCCTCAAGGATAAAAAGAGTGTCTGCAATTTTATCCATAAAATATCTGTCGTGAGAAACAATTAAAAGACAACCGGCAAAATCTTGCAAAAAACTTTCCAAAATTGACATAGTAAAAATATCAAAATCGTTGGTTGGTTCGTCTAAAACCAAGAAGTTTGGATTTGATATTAGCAAACGTACCAAAAACAAGCGTTTTCGCTCACCACCAGAAAGTGTGGAAACTGGGGAATATTGGATTTTTCCTTCAAAGCCAAATTGTTCTAGCATTTGAGTGGCGCTTAAAGTTTTTCCATCATTTGTGGTTACATATTCGGCTGCTTCTTTGATGTATTCCAAGCAAGTTAGGCTTACATCTTTGAACTCAGGATTTTGCTGATAATAAGCAAAAACTGTGTTTAAGCCTTTTTCCACAGAACCAGAATCAGGCTCCAAATTTCCTGTGATAATATTCAAGAAAGTGGATTTCCCAGAACCATTGTTGCCAAAAACACCGATTCTTTCCCCTTTTTTGAAAATATATGAAAAATCCTTGATTACAGAAACTTTTTCCTTTGTGTTTGCTTTTTGAAAATCCTTTGAAATTCCGTTGATTTCAAGAATTTTTCCACCAAGTCTACGCCCAGCAACTTCAAAAGCGAAAACCTTATCCTCTTTTAATTTTTCCCGATTTATCAATCTGTGAATATTATCAACTCGGGCTCGGGCTTTTGTTCCACGGGCACAAGGTCCCCTCATCAACCAGTCACGTTCAGTACGCAAAACTGACTCGATACGACGTTCTGTATTTTGAGCAATTTCCAATTCTGTTTGCTTTTTCTCAAGATATGTAGAAAAGTTCCCTTTGTAGTGGTTGAACTTTCCGTGCTCTAGCTCGTAAATATCAGTACAAACCATATCCAAAAAGTAGCGATCGTGGGTAACCATCAAAACAGACTTTTCAGTTGTTGCAAGATAATCTTGAAGCCAGGTAATAGTCTTAATATCCAAATGGTTTGTAGGTTCGTCCAAAAGTAAAAGTTTAGAATCTTCTACCAAAACCTTTGCCAAAGCAACTTTTTTTATCATTCCCCCAGAAAGAGAGCCCATTTTTCGTTCTAAACTTTTAGAATCGTTACCGTTGTATATTCCTAAAATCTCCAAAATTGATTTTACTTCTGCTTCATAATTCCAGAGATTTTTTTCATTCATTAGATTATTGATAAATTCGTATTCTTTGTGAAATGCTTCGTTTTGATCGATATCTTGATTTTCAGCAAGTTTTTCGCACAAAGTTTCATAATATTTGATAATGGCAAGTTTTGGACTTGTGTTAGAAATTTTCTCTTCGAAATTTGTTTCATTGAAAATATGTTTGTTTATTGTGTCGTCAGGATTATAAATAGGATTTTGAGGTAAAAATGAAACCCCAGATTCTTTATTAAAAATAGCAGTGCCGTTGTCAGGAGCAAGAGTCCCCGCAATACAATTTAGCAAGGTTGATTTTCCAGTTCCGTTCCGCCCGATTAAAGCAGCCTTTTCCCCAAGATTTAAGCCGAAAGTAACGTCAGTAAAAAGCGGCGCTTCTCTCCCAATTTTTGTAAGATTTTTAACTGATAAAAGATTCATGGAATATTCCTTATTAAGCGAGGCTTGGCTTTTTAAAATTTTTCCCAAGTCTTTGGGAGGAGACAGCTTTGGAAAGCTGGTAAACTTTATGAGGGGAGAAAACCCACTCAGAGTCCGAAGGCCGTTGGTTTTCCTCCCCTAAAACCCCACCTTTCCTTGGCCACGGCTTAGGCAAATTGCTACGAGTCTCGCAATTTGGCTAAGAACCCAGTTTATTATCAAACTTTTTGTTTTTCCCATAATAATTTGGGCTAACCGCCCTCTGGACTCTGGGTAAAGAGAACTTATTTTTAGGTTTAATATTTTTAGCTCACGTGCTAGATGATATCAGACACGGCTTTTCAAGCGTGTCGTGTAATTTACAATAGTTTTGGGAGCTTTTTCTTAAAACTTATTAAATATCAACTTTCCAAAAAACAGGGTTTCCAAAGGGGTGTAACTCCCTTTGGTCGTTCTTTTGGAAAGAGAGGTGGTATGGAGGAGAGAGAACCTTTTTATCGAAAAAAAGGTTCTCTCTCCTCCATGAAAAACCTAGCGTGTCATTTTTCGGTACATAGTTTTGTGAGGACGGTCTGCGTCGGCACCAAGTTGTTTGCGGCGCCATTCTGCGTAGTCTGACCAGTTTCCTTCAAACCAAATTACGTCTGAGTTATTTTCAAAAGCAAGAATATGTGTACAAATTCTGTCCAAGAACCAGCGGTCGTGGCTTACACAAAGAACACATCCTGCAAAATCTTCGATAGCATCTTCCAAAGCACGGATTGTTGTAACGTCCAAGTCGTTGGTAGGTTCGTCAAGAAGCAACACGTTTCCACCTTGCTTTAACATCATTCCAAGATTCAAGCGATTTCGCTCTCCTCCAGAAAGTACACCAACCTTTTTGCTTTGATCAGGACCAGAGAAATTGAACCATGAACAGTAAGCACGAGAATTTACTTCCCGAACTTGGCCACTTACAGCACGACCTTTTTCGTCCACTGCACCAAGTTTAATAATATCTAAACCGTCTGAAAGTTGTTCCCAAACAGTTTTATTATCATCCAAAAGACCGCGCATCTGGTCAACATAAACAAGTTTTACAGTTTCCCCAACACGAATTGCACCAGCATCTGGTTTTTCGCCACCATCACGACCATCAAGTCTATCCACAGTTTGACCGGCTGCGTCTGCAATCAAGCGGAAAAGTGTTGTTTTACCAGCACCGTTTGGCCCAACAATACCAACAACAGCCCCAGCAGGAATCTTAAAACTCAAATTATCAAAAAGCAATCTATCGCCATAACCCTTAGTAAGATTTTCAGCTTCGATTACAAGATTACCAAGACGAGGCCCCGCAGGAATAGAAATCTTAGTATCCTTAATTTGACCTTTACCAGACTGAGATAAAAGCTGTTCATACTTAGTAATATGTTCCTTGTGCTTAGCTTGGCGACCTTTAACACCCATGTGAATCCATTCAAGCTCTTTCTTAAGTGCTTTTTGACGTTCACTTTCATTTTTTTCTTCAAGAGCAAGACGTTTTTGCTTTTGATCAAGCCAACCAGAATAATTTCCCTTGTAAGGAATACCTTCCCCACGGTCAAGTTCCAAAATCCACCCAGCTACATTATCCAAGAAATAGCGATCGTGGGTAACAGCAATAATAGTTCCCGGATACTGTTGCAAGTGACGTTCAAGCCAAGCAACACTTTCAGCATCCAAGTGGTTAGTAGGTTCGTCCAACAAAAGAATATCAGGTTTTTTCAAAAGCAAACGACACAATGCAACACGGCGACGTTCACCTCCAGAAAGCACATCCACAAGTTGGTCAGATGGCGGACAGCGAAGAGCATCCATAGCAAGTTCAAGTTGACTATCCAAGTTCCAAGCATCCAATGCATCTAGTTTTTCTTGGATTTCAGCCTGACGAGTACAAAGCTGGTCAAAATCAGCATCAGGATCACCAAAAGCTTCGTTTACCTTATCAAATTCTTCAAGAAGAGCCACAGTTTCCGCAGCACCTTCCTTCACGATTTCCATTACAGTTTTGCCCTTTTCAAGTTCAGGCTCCTGTTCAAGATATCCAATAGAATATCCAGGCAAAATAGAAGCTTCACCAGTAAATTCAGTGTCTAATCCAGCAAAAATTTTCATCAAAGAAGATTTACCAGAACCATTTTCACCAATTACACCGATTTTTGCACCGTAATAATAGGAAATGCTAATATCTTTTAAAACAGTTTTTGTGCCATAAGTTCGTGACACACGATCCATAGTATAAATAATTTTTTTATCGTCAAATGTTGTAGCCATAACTCAAAGTGTACCATAAATAAAAGGAATATAAAAGTGGCGGATGCTAATTATGAATTCAGAATGTAGAATTAAGAATTGTTTAGTTAGTGTGAATTATAAAACTTATCCCAAAAATTGGATGTTTTGTATTTAGTCTCTAAAAATGCATAGTTTTGATTTTTTTTCCATTTCATAATTCTTAATTAATTTACGGACGAACCTTCTTCCTCCCGTGTGTCCAGCTTTCCGTGGCCCGCCAGAGGCTCGGTCCTTCGGACTTTTTGGCAAGCCAAAAACCACTCCAATCTGGCGTATACCTAATTCAGAATTTAGAATTCGGAATTAAGAATTAGTTACTGAAATGAGAGCTAAAGCATATTCCCAAAAGCTGGAAACTTTATATTCATTCTCTCAGAATTCCGAATTCTGTTTTATTTTTTTTTCATTTCTTCATTCATAATTTTTAATTCTTAATTAACTTAAAGGTTCCGAATTTCCTTGACAGATGACAGGGGGGGGTAAAATGTCATAGAAAATTTTATATGGAGGATTTTTTATGAAAAAAATCATTACAATTCTATTGGCATTTGCAATGCTTTTTGCGTTTGTAGCATGTGACCCTGTAACAGACAGCAAACCACCTGTTAACAGCAAACCACCAGTTAACAACAACACTCCACCTGTGGTAGACGACCCATTTGCAAACATCGCTGCAAGTCTAACTGTTCCTGTAGCAAGTCTCGACGACATCGATTTTATAGGCACTTGGGATTTCATGGAAACATATTCAGAAAATGAAGAAGGAAATATAATCTCAGAAATTAATTTAGGATATGCAACCGTAACAAATGAAACTGCTTCAGTTATATACACTTCAATGGCTGTAAATTTTATCTGCAAAGATGATGAAACTTATCTAAGTGGAAAAGAATATTATGCAAGTAAAGAAACAATTGAAAATGAATGGGGTCCAGGAGCAACTGCTACATTTAACAATGCAACAAAAACTATAACAATAATTGCAGGTCCTGAAACTCTTGAAGAACAATCAGATGAAACAGAAATTACTTTATTTGTTGATTATCTAAAAAATGAATTTAATACAATCACAACAAACGAAAACAAAACAGCTCTACAATTTAGCTATGTAAAAGAAGGATTTTCAATGTCATTTATCCTCATCAAACGCTAAACAACAATCCTTTTAGCACAAAACTGCATTTCATAACGGAATGCAGTTTTTTTTGTTCCGCACACTTTTATCCCCCTCAAAAAACCCGTAGCAAAAAAAATCACTCCATTTCTTCAAAAAAATGCAAACATTGTTTCTATAATTTTATGTAGGATTTTTTTTCTTACAAAAAATTCAAGGAGACGCGCCTATGGAAAACTATTTCCCCACAAAAATCCAATTATTCAAACCTGTAGAAGAACTAGAATTCACAGACGACTACATGTTTTGCACGATTTTAGAAGAGCACAAGGTCATTTGCAAAGAAATTATAGAATTACTTCTTAACATCAAAGTAAACGATATTGAATACGTAAACAAACAGCAATCTTTTAAGCCTCGATACGAAACAAAAGGGATTCGCTTAGATGTTTTTGTAAAGGACAGCAATCGAGTTATTGATTTAGAAATGCAAACAACAATTCCAACAGCCTTAGAAAAAAGAGTTCGCTATTATCAAAGTGTTATGGATATAAGTGAACTAGAAAAAGGCAAAGGATATGATGAAGTAAAAGACAGTTACGTAGTTTTTATTTGCTTAACAGATCCATTCAATGAAAACTTCCCTATCTACACTGTTAAACAAACATTTGAAGAAAATCCAAATCTTGATTATAATGATGGTAGACATATTATCTTTTTTAACGCTTCTGCATACAAAAGTGCAAAGTCAAAAAAAATTATGTTCTTTTTAGAGTATCTATCAACAAAAAACTCTAAAGATGATTTAACAAGTAGAATCCACAACATAGTATTTACAACAAAATCAAAAGAAGAATTTGGAAGGTCATATATGATTGCTAACATGAGAGAAATTATGATGAAAAAGCAAGCTTTTAATGAAGGCCTTGAATCCGGCATTCTACAAAAAGCAATTGAAACTGCTAAAAATTTCTTAAAAATGGGACTCACATTGGAACAAGTTGCACAAGGAACCCAACTTCCCATGGAAACTGTTATAAAACTCAAAGAAGAACTTGCCAATTCATAATATTAACAACACTAAAAGCAAAAAACTGCATTTCATAGCGAGATGCAGTTTTTTTCGTCCTATATGCTTTTATTACTATCAACTCATCCCACAAAAAAACCAAACTTTAATTTTACTAAAGAACTTGTGTAAAACTTAAGTTTAGTGATATAATAAGCCATTATGATATGGAATCCTGAACAAGAATGTATGAATCCTGCAAATTTGCAGACACTTCAATTTGCTCGCTTGAAAAACCTAGTTGAGCATGTTTATAACACAGTTCCTTTTTACAAAAAGAAGCTGGACGAGGCTGGTGTAAAACCAAGTGACATCAAAAGCTTAAAAGATATTGCAAAACTACCTTTTACAACAAAATCCGATTTACGAGAAACATATCCTTATGGACTTTTAGCAGTACCACAAAGCGAAATCGTTGAAATCCATATGTCATCTGGAACAACTGGAACTCCAGTAGTTGACGCTTACACAGCAAAAGACCTAGACGACTGGGCAGAAGGTATGGCTCGAACTTTAAGCGCTGCGGGAGCTACCCACAACGACACAATCCAAAACGCCTACGGATACGGACTTTTCACAGGTGGTATGGGTGTTCATCACGGTTCTAGAAAACTTGGAGCAACAGTTATCCCAATTTCATCTGGAAACACACAAAAACAACTTATGTTGATGAAAGATTTCCACACAAATCTTTTTACCTGTACTCCATCCTACGCAATGTACATGGCAGAACAAGCAAAACAAGCTGGAATCGATTTACACGCTCTTCCATTAAAAGCAGCTTGTCTTGGTGCAGAACCTTGGTCTGAAAACATGCGTGCTCAAATCCAAGACGAATGGGGAATCAAAGCCTACGATATTTACGGATTAACAGAAATCACAGGTCCAGGTGTTGCCTTTGAATGTGAAGCCCAAAACGGTATGCACGTAAACGAAGATTTGTGGTATCCAGAAATCATTGATCCAGAAACAGGAAATCCACTTCCAGACGGAGAAAAAGGTGAACTTGTTATCACAACAATTACAAAAGAAGGAACACCTTTAATTCGCTATAGAACTCGCGACATCACATACATCATGACTGATGTTTGTTCTTGTGGTCGTACAACTCGCAGAATCCACAGACTCTACGGACGCACTGATGATATGTTGATTCTTCGCGGTGTAAACGTATTCCCAAGTCAAATTGAAAACGCACTAGCAGATTGCGGAATCCGCCCAGACTACATGATTAAAGTTGACAGAAGCGAAGTTACCCACTTGGATGAAGTTGAACTACACATCGAGGTTAGCCCAGAACAATTTGACGACGAAACAAAGGGAATGGAAGCTCTTCGCAACAACATTACATCAGTAATGAAAAGCAAACTTGGAATCTTGGTAAAAGTAAAACTTGTTGAACCTCAAAGTCTTCCAAGATTTGAAGGAAAAGCAAAAAGAGTTATCGACAACCGCAAAATTTAGAGTTAAACTTTAAGTATAGACTTTTTATGGGAGTTTTTATGAAAATCAAACAGATTTCTATCTTTCTTGAAAATACAGCAGGACGAATTGCTGATGTTACAAAAGTTCTAAAAGACAACAGCATTAACCTTCGTGCAATTATGATTGCAGACACAGCAGATTTTGGTATTCTTCGCATTATCACAGACGATTCAGAAAAAGCATTGTCTGTACTAAAAGAAGCAAAATTCACCACAAAAACCACAGACGTTCTTGCAATCTCAATTTCAGACAAAGTTGGAGCCTTGCACGATGTTATGGCACTTTTCCAAAACAACGGAATCAACATTGAATATTTGTACGCATCACTAGAAAAAACAGGTGATACAGCTATCATCATTTTCAAAGTTGAAGATCCAGAAAAAGGTCTAGAAGTTATCAAAGCCAACGGACTTTCAACAGCAGGTTCTTTTTAATAAACTTTGATTTTGAAAAAAGCTTGGGACTTTTACCAGTTCCAAGCTTTTTTTTGCAAAAAATACAAAAAAAGTGTACCCTTTTTGAGTACACTTTAAACTTTTAAAACGTTATTTTACATTTGAAAATTTTATTACTTATAGAAGTAATAACATGCTCCCCAAAATGCTCCTAATACTTCTGCATACTCAAGGAGAGGAGAAGGACCATTACAACTATATCTTAAAGTTTTAAATTCCACCGGAATTTCAAATACCACACTTGAAATATAACACCTTCCAGCGTCTCCAATTCTTGCTAAAACAAAAGTTGTAGTCAGTCTTGCATATAGAACACCTTCACTAACTAGCTCATTAATGATAACAAGATTATCATTCACAATTTTTTTTGTAGTTCGAGTATATTCACCTTCTTCTCTACCAAAAATTTCTCCAATTGTTTTGACTTCTCCAAACACCATATCCGAAGAAATTACTTCAGAATTATACATCCATTCTGGAATACTATCTTTTGATTGAGCAAAAATATTACTCATTGAAAGAAAAAAACAAACAAAGAAAAAAACAAAATATTTTCTCATACAAAATCCTCCAGTATTAATCATTTTAAATTAGCCATTCTAGCTCTTATTTCACGAGCTAAATAGTCTTGACCAGCTTGTCTCATCTTTTTTTTCCCATGATCAACCATCGCATATCCATTATCCATTGCATATTGACTTGGTTCATCATTTTTATCAACCAAATTAAGTTTTCTAGCTACATCCCAAACTTCATCAACCTCACATCCTAGATAACTAGCAATGGTCTGGAAGCATGATTCTGCATATCTTGGCATATTTTTCCTCCTCAAGAAAAGTCGATACATTATAAAAAAAAAAAAAAAAAGGTCAAGCTTTTTTTTTGCAAAAAATTTGACATCACTTCGTTTTTTTCGTATTTTTACAGATAGAATATTTTCTGAAAATATTGATAGGAGTTTTTATGGCATTAGTAAACGTAACATCAGAAACATTTGAACGAGAAGTTTTTAACACAAACGGAACAGTTTTAGTTGATTTTTGGGCAGCTTGGTGTGGACCATGTCAAATGCTAAGTCCAATTCTTCACGAAATCGCAGAAGAACATCCAGAAGTAAAAATTGTAAAAGTAAATGTTGATGAAAACGACGATTTAGCAATCAAATTCAACGTAATGAGCATTCCAACTCTAATCGTCTACAAAGACGGAAAATCTATAAATCGAGTTGTAGGCGGCCGCGACAAAGAAGGACTTTTAGAATTACTTGGTATTTAAGGAAAGTTTTCCTTTGACTTTTTTTATTAGTTTTTCCCAAGACATTGGGAGAAGTCAGCTTTGAAAAGCTGTTAAACTTTATAGGGGCGGGGACACCTCTTTTTTTCGAGTCATTAGTTTCCCCGCCCCTATAACCCCACCTCTTCCTCGAAAACGACCAAAGGGCTCGTCGCCCTCTGGACTCTGACAAGGAAACTTATTACGGTTACTTGAGACTAGTTAGCTTACGTGACCGGGATTGATGTCAGGCACGACTGTTACAACGTGCCGTGAATAGACGGTAACTGACCAACTTTATTGTTCGAACTCATCTAGTTTTCGTAAAATCTTATCATCCAAGGTGATGGTAAGATTTTTTTCATTTGAAGGCAAAACCGTACCCTTTGGGCCATTTTTTGCCCGACGAAGATATTTTACCTGGGTATAATACAAATCCGCTGTATGAGCCTTTCTTCCCTTTGAATTATAAACCGCTAAATTTCCAGCCATAAGCATAATATCCAAGGGAACAGTTTTATTTTTTCGAGCTTTTATAAAAACATATCCACCAGGCCAATCTCGGGTATGAAACCACAAATCAGCCCCTTTCACATGCTTTCTAAGTAGCTCATCATTTTCATCTGAAGTGCGTCCAACAAAAATCTGCCATCCATCCACCTCATAAGTTAGCCCCGGACGTTTTTTCTCAATTTGCTGCTTTGGCTTAGTTTGCTTTCGTAAAAGCTGCTGCATGCGAATAGGATTTTGCTCTTTGCAAACAGTTTCATAGACAGCTTCCAAGTCTAGCAACTCTTTTTTCGCCATGGAAATATCGTGTTCTAGCGCTTCCAAGCCAGAAGTTGCCTTTTTATACTTTTCATAATAAATATTTGCATTTTCGGCGGCAGACTTCTTCACATCAATAGGGATTTCCACCTCTTTATCAGTTTCGTAATCCACGCATTTTAGCACATTCGAGTTTTCATTCATCAAATAACTGTATGCTAAAATCAAATCCCCAGTATGCTTCCAAATCTCTGCAGACAAAAACGACTGACGCTTTTCCTCAAGCTTCTTTAACGCAGCCTCCATCTTACCATGCTTAGCATTGTAATACTTTGTGGCTTGTTCCAGCATTGCTTCCCGTGACAATGTTTGGGCGTGTTCAGAATAAAATTTTTCTACCTTTTGATTAAAACTTAGCTCAGAAGCATTTTCCAAATCATCAAAAGTGCGAACTGGATATTTTTCAAGCTTTTCCTCAAGAGTCGCTGAATTATCGATTTCTGGCAAAGAAAACAAAGCACCACTTACTTCATCTTTTTTTGGCCGACGGAAAAATACGTCTAAAATATAATAATCAGAATCCGTAACGATGATATTAGAAGCCGCACTCCACAAGCGAATAAACATATAAAATCGCTCAGAAGAGTTCCCCAATTCCATTTTGATAATTCGCTCAAAGCCCATTTGCTCAACAGAATTGATTCTACATCCCTTTATTCGGGATTTTAGAAATTCCATAAACCGTAGAGGCTTGTCGTTTTTTGGCACTTTTCGATTAGTTTCATGCAAACGACAAACTCCCGGAGCTAGAGAAATCAAAAGAGTTGTAGCTTTTCCGTTTTTGTAGCAATACAAAGCAAGAGAATCGTATCCCGGTTGAACGATTTGCTGGATAAAAGCCCCAGTCAAATCAAGTTCATCAAGGATAACATTTATTTCATTACAATTTAGAGACATTAAATATTAACCTTCAAAAGTTTCTGGAATTGTCCCCATTTCTTTTAGTTCATTTAGCTCATTTGTTAAACTTACAACTTTTTGAGTTTGCTGTCTCAATCTTTGAGCTAACAATTTTGAAAGGAAAATTCCGTAGTGAGGATTTTTTCTTATCAAATTCAAAAAAGAACTTTTTGGGATTTTAATCAACTTTCCTTCTCCAATAGAAAGTACAGTTGCAGAACGGCTATCATTTAGCAAAAATGCCATTTCCCCAATAAACATATCAGTTGGAGTTAAAACTGTTACAAGTTTCTTTCCAGAATAAACAGCAAATCGACCATTTACAATGAAGAACAAATCATTTGTTGGTTCGTTTTCGCGACAAACAACTTGCTTATCAGTATATTCGATTGTAGAAAATGGAACCATAATTCCAGGAATATTATTTGCTTTATCCCTTAGATTTTTAACTTCAAAAGAAACCTCATTTCCAATATCGTTGTAAGTCAAATTTGAAACTAATTCTTTAGAAATCAAAATTCCGCGCCCGTGATTTTCATCACATTCTTCCAAATTTTCAATAATTCTTGCTTTCCAGTCAAATCCATTTCCTTCATCACGAATTACAAATTTTGACTTTGTTTTCCCAATAGCATAAGCAATATGAATTTTTCGAGAAGCGATTTCAGGATTTTTGTTCTTTTCTTCAATCAAAGAAAGAATATTTCCACCATTTGCCAACCATTCAGACTTTTCTTCGTAAGAAATATTACAGTTTCCGTGTTCCAAAGCGTTGGTTAACAGTTCCATCAAAGCAGTTTGAAGATTATATCGTTCATCCTCTTTGATTCGGTTTGTGCTGTACAAATATCCAACCAAAAATGTGGTGTAAATTCTAAAATCCATTGGGTCGTTACCACAAACAAAAGAACCTGTTTCATGGCCACCCAAAGTATCTTGCATTCCTCGATTAAACAAGAAATGCTGATTTGCCCACATAATTCTAAGCAAACGAGTAAAGTTCTCTGTAAAATTATATTCTGTTTGAACGATTAGAATATTAGGATCCTTTGTAGCTTCCAATTCTTGCACTTGAATAGGAGTTTTTACAACAGCCACGATTCCACCATTGTGTAGCCAAGGGTCAGCAGAAATTGTAGCGATAATACGGTGACAATCAATATCAACAGAAGTAAAATCTAAAATCTTGATTTCTGGCAATTCATAATCAATATAACTGAGAGCTTCATCTGTATCAGTAACAAAAGCTGGTGAAAAATAAGAAGAATATTTATTACAAGCAGTTTGGACTGCATCAATAACTTTTTTATTTGTTGATGTAACAAGTATCTTTTTCATTTTTTTTCATAACCTCAAAATAGTTTTTATGTGTATTAGTATAATTATAACATCAAAATATTTTTTTTCCATGTAATATTAAGATTTTCTGGGGTATTTTCCAAAAAAAATGCATGTTATATAAATTTTCATTTTCAATTTGAATTTAGTGTGTTATAATTATTTAGTTATGAAAGACGATAAAAGAGTAACAATTGATACATCAAAAATTCAAAAAGCGATTCAAGCACAAATTCCACTTTCTATAACAACATATACAGTGCCTCATGAAATGGAAGTTTATATGGGGGATATTTTAGCTGCATTCCTAGCAGAGTTAAATCTCTCACCAATGACAGAATTCCTTACTTATTCTTTGAACGAGCTTATTACAAATGCAAAAAAAGCTAACACAAAACGTGTATACTTTGCAGAAAAACAGTTAAACATCAACAATATTGATGATTACAACAAAGGAATGGAAACCTTCAAAACAGACACTCTAGATAATATCAATCATTACTTAGAGTTACAAAAAGCTCAAGGTCTTTACATAAAACTCATTATGCAAGCACGCCATAATGAAATCAAAATTGAAGTTAAAAACAATTCAGAACTTACACCATTTGAATATAAACGTATTCACGATAAAATCGAAAAAGCTCACCAATACTCATCTGTAGAAGAAGCTTTTGCCCAAGTTTTAGACGACACAGAAGGCGCTGGGCTTGGTCTTATCATCATGATTTTGATGTTACGCAAAATCGGACTTACAGATGACAATTATCAAGTGCTTTGCGAAAATGGCGAAACTATCAACCGAATTATTTTGCCAACAAATAAAGAGTTAAACGATAATATCGGAGCTCTTTCTCAAGAACTTGTTTCTCTAATTGATAATTTGCCACAATTCCCAGAAAATATTACTCACATCAACTCAATGCTTAACAACAAAGATGTAAAACTTTCTGAAATTGCAGCACTTATTTCAAGTGATGTGGAACTTTCTGCAGACTTGCTAAAACTTGTAAACTCTGCGTCATTCTCATTGCAACAACAATGCCACAATATTGCTGACGCTGTAAAATTTGTTGGAACTCGTGGTATCAAAAACTTGTTATTCTCCCTTGGTTCTATCAAAAATCTAGATTCAGCAAGTAAACAACAAAAGAAACTTTGGGAGCACTCTTACAAGGTTGCTTTTTATTCATACAATATTGCAAAAAACTTTTTCCCAGGCGATAAAACTGTAATTGAAGATGCTTACGTTTGTGGTCTTCTTCATGATATGGGAAAATTGATTTTCAATGTTGCACACCCAAAAGTTCTTGATGAACTAGAAAAATCTATACAAGATAAACAAATTGATAAAATCTTCTTGGAAAAATTAACAGCTGGTCAAAACCACGCTGAAATCGGAAGCTGTATCGCAAAAAAATGGAATTTACCAGAAGTGATTTCAAACACTATTTTATTCCACCACACACCAGAAGCAGCTCCAGAAGAAGTAAAAAAATTGGCAACTACTGTCTATTTCTCAAATATGCTAGCAAACTACCAAGATCAAATTGTAGAATTCTATCAGTTTAATCAAAGTGTTTTATCTGTATTCAGCATTGAAACAGAAGATCAACTAAAATTGATTTCAAACAAATTGATTAGAGCTTTTACAAAGTAAGTTATTTTGAAACTGCGCTGGTCCATCTTTCCATCAAGATGCCAAATGCAACGCCTACATTCAAAGAAGCTTTTACTCCAGTCATAGGAATTGTTACAGTTCCAGCCTTTGCTAGAGCAAGAGCTTCTGGGCTAACACCTAGCTCTTCTGAACCAATCACTACAATCCCCTTTTTAGGAAAATCAAACTCCCGAATATCTGTGCCACCAGTTTCCAAAGCGAAAACTGGTAAATCTTTTGGCAAATCTGCTAATGCTACACGTTCATATGGAATCACTTCATCACAACCCATGGCCGAACGAACTGCACGAGGATGATTTGGATCTGTACATCCCGGTGATAAAAAAACTTTTTCAGCCCCGAAAGCCTCAGCAGTTCTAAAAATTGAACCTAAGTTAAATGGAGAACGGATATCTTCTGCGTAAACATAAAGTCCCGGATAAAAATCTCTTTCTTTTACAATGCCATTTCTCGCATCTTCAGAACTTTGATGGGGTGCAATTATCAAATCCCATTCCGCAGGGAAAGTTCCCAAGATTTTAAGTAAAGCATTTCGCCCAATATTACAAGCACGAAGTTCATCAAACGGAGATTGTTCTAGCAATCCTTCAAGCTGAAGTTTGTCTTGTTCTGGAAGAGCTGGATCTTTTAGTAAAACCTGAACCACTTTTTTTGTGTATTCAACACGTTTCATTGAAGGGAAACTGTACTCGTGTCCCGCTTCTGCTATTCCTGCAATATCACGCTCTAAAGCACCAAAAGTAAGAGCCAATTTTCGACGACGTTGTCCGCCATCAAGTTGCCAAAGTTTATTAGGTTCAATCATTAATATGCCTGCTTAATTAAGTCAAATAAATCGTCAGATGTCATAGAACGTGGCATAGAGTTTATCAACTCCAAGTTTCCAGCATCTTCTGCACAAAGAGCTAACTGCTCAATAGTTACAGAAAGATCTTTCAAGCGAGTTGGAAGATTTGCCATTGCAAGACGATTTCGGATATTTTCTGCTAAACTAGCCACAGCTGCTTCATCTGTTGTTGCTTCTGTAGCCAATCTCAAAATACGGGCAACCTTTGCCAATTTATCAGATTTATACTTAGCCGCATCTTCAATGATATATGGGAACAAAATTGACGCTACAATAGAGTGAGAAATCTTATAACGAGCATTTATCGCTAAAGCCAACAAACTTGCAGCCCCAGGACAAGCCATACCGCAAGCGATAGAAGTCATACATCCCCCTTCTGCAAAAAATAACTCTGGAGAAGTTGCAGATGACAATGTTGTTGCCCCGTCCAAGCTAGAAATAATTTGCTCCATAGCTTTTTCAGCGATTGTATCTGAAAAAAAGTTTGACTTCTGTGATATATAACTTTCAACAGCCATACACAAAGTTTCCAAGGTTACAGATGCAATTTGATTTTCTGTAAGACTCACAGAAAGATTTGGGTCAAAAACTGCTAATTTTGTTACGTTATATGGCACTTTCAAAGTTTTTAGCTGACGACTTCTAGCATCGATAACAGGTGCCTTATCAGAAAACAAGAACATATCCCTCATAGAAGTTGGCACACAAATCAAAGGCAAAGGCTCTGCTGTTAAAAAAGCCCCGTCAATAATGTCATAAAGATTATTGCTCTCGTTATATAAAGAGGCCACAATGCGACCAATACTAGTTGTTTTTAGCCCACCAATAGCAATTATCCCGTGAATATGAGCATCTCGAGCAAGACGCAAAGCATTTTCCACCACTGTAGAATCTGCTGCATTTGGAATTGTATCAAAAATGAAAAAATCTACATTTCGCTCTGTCAATGATAACTTGATTTTTTGTGCAACCCCACATTCTTGCAAAATAGGGTCAATTAACACCATAAATTTAGAACCCCATTCTTGTACAAATTGTCCAAGACGAATTGCTGAATATGAACCTAAAATGATATTTGGTGAAATTTTTAAAATAAAATCTGCCATTGTACAACCTCTCAATTTTTAAGCAAAAAAAAAGGCGAGAACCCAAAAGTTCCGCCTTTTGCCAAATCAGCTGGGCATTAAATACCGAAGCTTTCCATTATTTTATCAGCAGCAGATTCAATCACTGCAGAATTTAGATAATTTGGATCTTTGATTTTTTCTTTGATTTGCTCAATCAAATCTGTTCTAACATCTGGAGTTTCTTTAGCAACTTCTGACATAAAATATACTTCTGCCATTTCTTTTGCTTCATCAGAAATACTGATTGTATCAGTTTGTGGAGCGATACTAGACTTTGCAGTTGCTTTTTGAGTAGATGTAACATTGTTAAGAGGATTAAGACCTCCAAGTCTGTTTATTGTCATATTTGACCTGCCTTACTTTACTTATCGGATGATTCTTCTAAAACTTGAGCATTTTTATTTCCAGCAACAAAAATTGCGAATTCTCCTAGAATCTTTGTTCTATTTGAGAAATCTTCCAAAACTTCTGCTGCGGACCCCTCCACAATTTCTTCATGCAGTTTGGTCAACTCACGACCAATTACTACATTCCGCTCACTATCAATGTCGGCAATATCTTGCAAAAGTTTAACAATTCTGTACGGAGATTCGTATAAAACGAAAGCCCAACCAGTTGCAAGCAATTCTCGTAGCCGACTTCTACGTCTACCAGGCTTTGGCGATAAAAAGCCCTCAAAGACAATAGTTTTTCCACCAGGTCCCGCAACACTTATCAAAGTGGCAAAAGCAGAAGCGCCTGGAAGCGGAACAACTGTATGACCTGCTTCTCGAACACGCTTTACAAGAACTGCACCAGGATCACTTATTCCCGGAGTTCCTGCATCACTTGCAAAAGCTACAGATTTTCCTTCATCTAAAAGCCCAATAATCTTTTTAGATGCTTCTTCTTCATTTTGAGCCCGACAAGAAATCAAAGGCTTGCGGATTTCAAAATGAGTTAAAAGTTGCAATGTGTGCCGAGTATCTTCTGCGGCAATTACATCTACGGTTTTAAATGTTTCTAAAACGCGGACTGTAATATCACCCAAGTTTCCAATAGGTGTTGCCGCTATATATAAAGTTGACACAACATAAGTATAATAGATTTTTATTTTTTTTACTAGTTTTTTTTATGTTTGTCACACATTTTTTACTAACTCTCAGAACGTCTTTCTGTTACGTTATCAGGAGTTATTATTGTATCAATTTGAATGTTTTTCTCGTTGGATAAAGAGTTTATCAACTCAGAAGTACATTTTATTGAACTACCACGAGGTTTTGAATGAGGTTCTGCATCACCAATCAAAATGATTTTCTTTTGAGCCTCAACATCCCAATCAAAATATGTGATTGCCCCGTACAAAGCTTCATAAACAGCCTCTGGAATATCACCACCTTCTAGTCCATTTATCGTAAAGGAGTTTAAATTCTTCACAAAAAAATCTAGATTTGAAGTAAATCCAAATAGTTTGATAGGAAGCCCGTTGTATCTAAAAGAATCCACATAATCTCGATACAAAATTAACCCAATTCGGATTTTTTCCCAATTTGTAAACTTTGCCCGAATTTCTGAAATCAACTTTTTCCGCAAAACGTCGATATCATCCTTCATGCTTCCTGTAGCGTCGATACAAAACACAACATCAATTTTTTCATCTTGATTTAGTGATGTTAAACTTTCCATAACATCCGCCACAATAGAATCTGGTCCAACGGAATAAATCAACTTTCCCTTGTTTTCCTTGGCAATATTTCCAAAAGCATAAGTTGCAGTAGGATTGTAGGAATCAGTTAATATCACTTTTTCTGACTCTGGCTGATTTTCAACTGGAATCCGTCTTTCTTCAAAGTTAAACATGAAAGGATTGTCCGCAAAACCACCAGTGTAATCAGCATAAGGTTTTTCAAATGACCGAATATTGATAAAAGTTCCCTTTTCCACTGGGATTTTTCCATTTCGTGCCCAAGGATAACCAAAAGACAATTCCATAGGAATGTAAATGTGAAAGGCTTCTCCAAACTCAGCATCTTTTTCTGGAGTTGAGTCTATCAAGCTGTACTTTGCGTACTCGCTGTTCAAAAACTCACCATTTAGAATACGCTTTTCATCACCGTTTATTTCGTTATATTCCTCTGCACGATAAGCGTAGTTTGCTTCTTGCCCAGTTGGATCCTTTGTGGTTTCTACCAAAATCACCGAGTTAATTTTTGGCTTTTTTCGCACATAAAGGTGATATCCAGAATTTTCATCTTTTTCTAGCCGAACATCCTTTTGTTCAATTATCAAATCTAAAACCGCATTTTCAGCGTATACACTTGTAAAACAAAGAATTACACAAACCAACAATATTAATTTTTTCATTGATTTTAACTTAAAAACTGTTTTCATAAAATTATTATCGGATTATCTTGAAATTTACCATATTAATTTTTCAATAAATGTGATATAATGACATTGGAGTTTTGTTGCGTTATGAAAAATGTTTCTGAAAATGCTATTGAATTTACAAACGTCGATATCGAAGAGTTCTACGACAAAGATGAACTTAAAAAAGACGAATTCTCTACAAATCTAGTTGTTCTCACAGAAAAAGAACAAATTCTTGTAAATACTCTATTTGACAGACTAAAATCAATTTCCCCGGAAAGTTTGGAAGTTTTTGCCAATCGTGTTGCAGACTTAGAACGCCTTACAAAAAATATCGCTCACTTCCCTTCTCTTTTGGAACGCCAAGTTATCGTTTCCGAAATCAGAACAGAACAAACTCTTATCGAATCATTGCTTACAAATCGTGGTGGAGATAAATCACTACACTTACCATCAAAAGCTATTTTGGGAAAAGGTTTTATCGTAGCTAAATTTCACGTTTTTATGTCTATGTGTAAAATCGCTACAGAATGTGGTTTCCCAAAATCAGAAATCATCGAATATCAAAAAGCTACACTTTCTTTGATGTTTACAATCATGGCAGAGGATGTTTATCTCAGTTTGCTTGATAATCTTTCTATTCCAATTGATTTGAGACAACAAGTTGCATATTCACTTATTATCCTATGGGAACACAGAAGTGACCAAAATGTTTCAGAAATGGCTCCGGTTTTGGAAGCTGTTTGGTCTGCAAGAAAGAAACTTGCTCCAGTTTTTGGAACAATGGTTGGTACCAGCGAATTATTGCTTCTATCCATCGAAATGGACGACCAATGGTGTAAATTTATTTCCACACAACTTGGAGATAAACAAGTTTCTATGGCACTAGAAGAATTTTTATTTGGACTTTCCTATGAAGAAATTTTACGAGTAAAAAGCATTCTAAAAGACAAGGGAATTAGTGCTATAGGTCGGGATGAAGTTGCAGCATTTTTGGACAAACCAAGTATCCAAGAAGGCAAAATCTCATCATCAGACCCACGTCAACTTTTCCTAGACTATTCACTTCGCCGTGACAATGCTCGTGCTCGTCTTCGAATGAATTTGCCAGGACCTCACTCAACCTTAGAAGATCACTACATGCGTTTCATCATGGAAAAGAACAAGGAGAAACAATATAACGATGTCTACGCAAAATAAACAACAACCATATAGATTTGGAGAAAAACTTAGAGCTGTTAGAGAAAGAAAAGGCTACACACTAAAAGTAGTTGCTCAAAAAGCCGGCGTTAGTGAAAGTCTTGTATCTCAAATCGAAAGAAACAGAGTTTCTCCAGCAATCGATACTTTGCTTACATTGGCTGATGTTCTAGATATCAACCTAGAATTTCTATTTGAAGAATATCGCCGCGATAAACCAGTTCGTGTTATCAGAAAAGACGAACGCCGAAAAGTTGAAGAAGACGATGTTATTTATCAAGAGTTAGCAAAACCAACTGAAAATGATGGAGAACATGCTATTGAGTGCTATCTTTTGACAATCCCGCCAAAAAGCACAACTCACCGAGGCTCTTATGGTCACTTGGGAAGAGAATTTGGTTACATTATGGAAGGAAAAGCTTCTTTCCAATACGAGTCTTCTGTTTACGAACTAGAAGCTGGTGACAGTATTTCCTTCTCAGCAAGTTCACCCCACGTTTTAATAAACAGCGGTGACAAAGAACTTAAAGCGATTTGGGTTGTTACTCCACCACAACGATTTAATTAAATTATAAACACAAATATAAAAGGTTTTGAAATATAGACCTTTTTTTATTTGCAAATAAAGAAAACGGTTTTCTGCTTTGTTTGGAGGTTGTATGTTTAAAACTATTCCTTTCGTTTCGGAAAAGGTTTGGGGATATGAAAAATGGATTGTATCCACATTAAAAAATGGCCAATCAAAACGCCAAGATGATGAGAAATTCTTGTCTGAAATCATTGGAGATGACCATCCTCTTCTTATCAAATTGATACAAGCAAATGAAACTCTTTCGGTGCAAGTTCATCCAGATGATGAATACGCTTCTAAAGTTGAGAACTCATACGGAAAAACTGAATGTTGGTATATTCTTGATGCAAAGCCTAATGCAACACTTGTTTGCGGTTTGACAAAAGATTTTTCACGGGAAGAACTTGCAGCTGCTATCCAAAATAATACTTTAGATAAATGCTTAAAAAATGTGCCTGTAGAAAAAGGTGATTTTATTTTTATTCCTGCTGGTACAGTTCATGCAATTCAAGGCGGACTACGGATTTTGGAAATACAACAACCAAGTGATGTAACTTATCGTCTTTTTGACTGGGGACGACCTCGTGAAATCCACATCGAAAAGGGATTAGATGTTGTAAAAACTTATGCACCTGAAACCGAGAAACCATTTTCAAGAAACTTTTCATGTAATTATTTTTCACTTTCACAACAAGATGTAAAATTATCCAAGGAAAAAATTGATTTAACACCAGAAAACCCATCTTGCCCCGGATATCAAAAAGGATATGTAACTTTATTTGTGATTTCAGGAACTGGAAAACTTTTTTCAAAAACAGAAAACAAAGAAGTTGATGTAAAGCCAGAAGACACAATTTTGGTAAAAGCTGATGAAGAGATTTTTGCAAGTTTAGATGCAAATTCCAAGGAATTATCCCTTATGAAGATTTTCTAAAAACCTATTAGCTAAAAAAATAGCCTGTCAAACTGAAAAACTTTTTGGAGCTTTCAGCTGACAGGCTTTTTTTATAAGTCAAACACTTTCATTCTAAAAGTTATTTTTCTTGAATCACAATTTCAACAATGATATTAGCAAATTCTTCAACAATTTTATTTTCAAGATTGCTTAAATCAATATTGTTGTTTGTGGCATTTTCTTTTTTTACTTCAACCGGAGTAACAATTACATCAGTTTGTACAGGGTTTACGTATGCAACTTCACCAGCACTTACAAAGATTTCAGAATTAGCATTAACACCTGCAATCATAGATTCTAACTCAACATCAACCTCTTCCACTTCCATAGAAGCGTCACTAGAAGACTGTTGTGAAACACTTTCATCGCTTGTAGGAGTTGCTGATTCATTAACTACAGATTCATTTGAATTAGCAGAACCCTCCGCTTCTGAAACTTCAGCATCTGAAGCTTCTGATTTTTCATCAGTATTTTCATCTTCTGATTTAGTGCTTTGTTCGTTATCAGATTCATTATCAGATTCGTTTTCAGCAGTTTCTTCATTTTCTTCAGAGGTTACTTTTGTTTCATCAACTTGCTCAACAAGTTCAACATCAGACTCTTCTTTTACAACAGTAGATGAACTTTCATCATCTTCAGCAACATCACCTCTATCGTAGTTAATTTCTTTTGGAAGAGGAGCAGAAAGTCCCCATTTACCGCGAATTGCTTCAACTTTTCCATAAGCATAAACATAGCCAGCTGTTCCACGAACAGAAGCAGTTACAGCAGGAGTTTTTACAGTAAATCCAACTCTTTTGTTTTCTACTGGCTTAATATCAGCACAAATAGAACCTGTATCCAAATACACAGAAGAAATGTGGTTTTTGTTTTTTTCGTATAGTTGTTCAATAGTTAATCTTGTTAAAGCACGAACTGTAACAGTAGATTCTCCAATGGAAAGAACAGCTTCGGACTTAAATCCTGTAGAAACCACATCCCCCGGAACAAGAATATCACCCTTTTTTAGAGTAATCCAAGAATCACCAGATTGTTTTTCAACTTTTCCCAAAACATCAACAACAACGCCATCTAAAGCGAAAACTGAAAAAACAAGACATGATAAAATTAAAATCAATAAAAACTTTTTCATCTTTCAACCTCCCAAACTAGAAATTTAACACAAGACTAGCAGAGCCCATTATCAATTTATTTGAATCCTCTTTCAAAGGAATTTTTTGAGCTACAAACAAATTAAATGCTAAATCACTTAGGATTTGATAATTTATAGAACTGTTCCACTGAATACAATTTTTGGAAACATTTGCCCCAACAACATCCATTGCGAAATCAACACCAGCGGCACAAACTATACTTGAAATAGGTTTTAGAGAACCACTCAATGCAAACTTTAACAACCCGTTTAGAGAATTTGCTTCTCCCAAAACCATTGCAGAATCAGTGATTGCATAAAATGTATCTGTGGCAAATGTCACCTGAGCAGACAAACTTGATGATAAAAACTCTGGATAATACATTATGTTTCCGTCAGCTAAGATTCCTGCATATTTTGTTTCACCTGCAGAAAAATTCATTGCTGCTGATACTTTGTGATACAATACCGAACTCAAAGGTCCTTCAATTCCGATTTCTGCATAAACAGCTGTATCTCTTTCTTCAATATTAGATGAAAGAACAAATGTTGAAAAATTACAACCAATAGCACTATTAGTAAAAACATTCTTTATATTTGTAGAAAAACCTGATATAAACATTCCAGGTGCTAATTGATAAACCTTACCGTCATCATTCTCTTGAACAACATTTACAAATCGTAGAGTTTTTCCATTTAAAAAGCCTGTATATCCAGAAAACAATTCAATTTGAACATCAGATAATTCAAAATCAATCTTTCCACCATCAATAGAATTGTTATAAATCAATCCAGAAAAATCGCTAAATTGTAATCGACCTAAATCCACACCAATTTTTGCTGTTTTTGCTGTTTGAAAATCCATTTCCGCATATAAAGTGCTTAAATCAACTTGATGAGAAAACTTAGAAGCACCATAAGAAAACCCATAATTACCAGTCATTATAATGCTAGCCCACTTTGTTACTGGGATTCTAGACATCATGTTTAAGTTTTCATTCCCAGAAAAAGCAAGAGGCTGATCATCAATTTTTAATGCTTGGCCAGAAGAATTCAATGAAAAACCAATGTCAAACGAATAAGCGGAAGAAACCACCCAAAATAATAATATAAGTGAAAAAATAAATTTAGTTTTTCTCATCATATTTCATAATCCTTTACTTCGTTTATTTCCATACAACGAGTGATTAGATTTAATACTTCTATTCCAGAAACCTTTTTTTTAGGATTTTCAGAACTTGAAATAAAACCTAAATATTGTAATTCCTTAAAAGCATAACGGTCAGATTTTGTAATTGTGTAGAATAATCCACCTTTTATTTCCCAAGTTCTCATACAAATATTTGCAAGAGCATCATAAGTGATGTTGGCTTTTGGATTTTTTGGCATGGAAAAAATCTTTGCATCGCTTAATATAACCAATGCATCTTCTGAGGAGGTTTCTTCATCTGCCAAACCTAAGTTAATGGCACAAAAATAAGCCACATCTTCATAAGTAACAGATTCACTTTCTATCATTTTAGAAACCATATCTGCTGATTGCCCAAAACACAAACAACCTAAAACTAAAAAAATACTAACAACAAAAATTTTCTTTATCATGGATATTATTATATCACAAGAAATAAGCATTGTCAGTTAATACTTTATATTTTTCAAAAATTATCTTATCCATTGTGTAAAATAATCCGATATTAACCATGACATGAAAAAGAGTATTTTTATCAAATTGTTATTTAGCATTTTCCTTTTCTCAGGAATTTATGCAGCAGAAACAAATCAATATACAATAGACACAATTTTAAAAGAAATTAGCGTTGTGAAAAAACCTTATATTTCAAATGGATATATAGTTTTCACTGCCGAAGATAAGGCACGCCACGTAGGAATCGCTTTTGATTTTGACAACTACAAGACAATCCACTCTTTCCAACGTCTAACTTCTTATACAATCGATAATGAAGAACGTTCTTCTGTTTTGTTTTACCTCTTAAAATTGCCAGAGGATTCTTCAAAAGTAAGCTACAGAATGATAATTGACGGATTATGGACTACAGACCCTACAAATCCTTCAAAAGAATACAGTAAGGAAGCAAAAACTTGGCTTTCTACAGTTTCTTATCCAAGTACAAAAGAAGAAATTACTACAACATCTTCAGATTTTGTGAAATTTGTTTACGAAGGAAAATCTGGTGAAAAAATTCGTTTAGCAGGAAGTTTTACAAACTGGGATTCTTTTATCTATTATCTTGTGGAAACAAAAACTGGACACTACGAACTAGAACTCCCCCTTCCAACTGGAACACACTACTACACTTTTTACAAAGGTTTAGACGTAATTTTGGATGAAAACAATCCAAACAAAGTGTACACCCCAGAAGGAAGAGTCGCCTGTATCATCAACGTAAAATAGTTTTTACTAATTCTTATAGCTATTTCACTTTTGCAACAGATTTTCGCTTAATCACTTTTGCATCCAATCGCACTGATTGACACTCTTCTCCAGCAATTTGTTTTATAAGCAATTCTGTTGCAGCCACACCTTTATCATATCCCGGTTGATGTACAGCTGTTAATTCTGGAGTCAAAATTCCTGTAACTGACAAATCATCAAAAGAAACCACAGACAAGTCCTCTGGTATCTTCAATCCTAACTCATCTGCAGCTTTGTAAAAACCAAAAGCTTGAATATCCCCCATACAAAAAATTGCTGTAGGGCGATTATCCAACTGTAAAGTTTGTTTTGCTAATCTATATGATGTTTCAAAAGAAGTTTCGCTTTCCACATAGATATATGAGTCGATTATACTTTCTTGCACATTATGCTTTACAATTGAATCTTGAATCCCTTTTTGACGTTCCTCGATAGTAGTTGATAAATCAGGTTCTGCTAAATCAGAGGCGATTGGCTTCAAAGCACAAAACAAGATTTTCGAATGACCATTGTCTAAAAGTATATCCATCAAAGTTTCAGCCATAGCTCTATCATCTATTCCCACATTGATATAGCCAGCATTACTTTTTGCATCAATGGCGACATAAGGCATATTTCGCATTTTAAAAGCACTGTGAACAGAATTATCCTTATCCACACCGATAATAATCATCCCATCAACAGCAGCTTTTTGAATGGTATTATTCAAAATTCCTTTCATTGGTGACATCAAGGTTAGAGCAAGTTCTTCTCTGTCGCAAACTGTTCCAATTCCGCGAATCAAATCTGAAATATAGGGATTCTGTAAAACTTCGGAAACTGACTGAGGAAATAAAACGCCTATAGTTCCTGTTTGTTTTGTAGCTAAAATTCTTGCCAAAGGATCTGGAGTATATCCAATTTCCTTAGCAATTTTCATAATTCTTTTATAGGTTTCCTCTGAAATCCTCTTTGGATTGTTAAACGCAAAGGATACTGCAGTTTTCGAAACCCCTGCCTTTTCTGCCAACTCTTTAATAGTAACTTTCATTATATATAAATTATAAGTCAGGATTTTTCAAAAGTAAACCAGTTTACTAAATTAATTTTTTTCACTTTTTTTGGAATTTTATGAAAGATTTTGAATATTTTTTGCAAATTATATTAATAGAAGATTTTTTCTTCAAAATAATTTTTTAGGATTAGAAAATGAAAATTGTTAGTTTTTCACCCTTTGGATACGAAGGTGCCATGGTAATTGTGGAAGTTGATTTAAGACGAGGAATTCCATCTTGTGACGTTGTTGGTCTTGCAGACTGTGCTGTAAAAGAAGCTCGGGAGAGAATGCGGTCTGCCATTAGAAATTCTGGACTTGAGTTTCCCCTTGAAAGAGTACTTATAAACTTAAGTCCCGCTGACTTGAAGAAAGAAGGCTCTGGTTTTGATTTAGCCATTGCCTTAGCAGTTTTACAAGCCGCAAGTCCAGAGGATTTTCCAGATAACACAAAAGAAAAGATTTTGATTATGGGAGAATTAGAACTCTCTGGAAAAGTTCGAGAAGTTCGAGGAACTCACGCTGCAATCCTGACTGCCTCCGAGGAAAAAATTAAATATTGCATTATCCCCAAAAATCACAATATTCAACCACAGGATTTAGGTGATATTCAGATTTTTCCAGTGAGCAACCTTCTTGAAGCAAAAGAGGTTTTAGCAAAAATCTCAAATAATCAAATTGATTTGATAACAAACTCTGATAAATCCGAAGATAAAACTCAAATTCTCATTGATTTTCCAGAATATCCAAAAGAAATGGACTTTGCTTCGGTAAAAAATCAAACTGTTCTAGTACGAGGTTTACAAATCGCAGCTGCAGGCAAACACAATTTGCTGGCTTTCGGTCCACCAGGCTGTGGCAAAACACTTTCCCTACAAAGATATCTTTCCCTACTTCCCTCTCTTTCAGTAAAAGAAAGCAGAGAAGTTACCCGAATATGGAGCTTAGCAGGCTTAATATCAGCCGAAACCCAACTCATAAAAACCCCACCATTTCGAATGCCACATCAAAGCGCATCCCTTGAAGGACTGGTTGGCGGCGGTATTCACTGTCATCCCGGAGAAATCTCACTTGCTCACAACGGCGTACTTTTTCTAGATGAAGCAGCTGAATTCAAAACTTCAGTGCTGCAAACCTTGCGTGTTCCCCTAGAAAGTCACGCCATCACTCTAAGTCGCGCCGGGCGGCATACAGTTTTCCCTGCAGATTTTCAGCTTTTAATAGCCACAAACCCATGTCCATGCGGCAACTTCGGCTCACCAGACAAACTCTGTTTATGCAGTAGCTTATCTGTAGAAAATTACTGGAAAAAGTTTTCTGGTCCATTACTGGACCGCGTTGATATCCGAGTGCCCCTACTCCAAAACCAGACTCTTCCTCGAGATTTCCCAAGTGAAGCCGGAATCTACTCAGGAATTTCCACCAAAGAACTCCGAGTTGGAATTCAAAAAGCACGGGAAATCCAACTTGCACGACAAGGCAAACTAAACTCAAAGCTCACTCCAGAAGAAATCAGTTTTTACTGCAAACTCCACCCAGTTTTAGAAGATTACCTTGCAAACATAGCCGACAAACATGATTTTTCCACGCGAGCAGTACATTCCTGCATAAAATTGGCACGAACCATTGCCGATATGCAAGGATATTACGATATCAAACTGGAAAACCTTGAAGAAGCTGTATTTTACAGAAAATCCCAAGGAATGATAGATATGCTTTAGTCAGAAAAATCTTTATTAAATCATTTTTTTATAGAAAAACCATTTAAAAGATGATATTATAAAGTTATGACATTATTAGGTGCATTATCAAGATGTATTTGGTTTTTGATTAAAAACCAAAACAAAAAACGTGAATGTTTAAAATTGGAAAAATCAGGCGATATTAAAGGTCGCGATGAGAAAATTCGCAAATTAGTTCCTGAATGGGCAAACTATATGATTGATTTGATGGGAAATCACAAAGCAACAATTACAGTTGCAGGAAAGGAAAATATCCCACAAGATTCAGCAGTTGTTTTTATCGCAAACCACCAAGGATACATGGATATTCCAGTTCTTTTGGCAAATTCTGATAAACAAATGGGATTTATATCAAAAGCAGAAATTCTAAAAGTACCAATTTTATCCGACTGGATGAAATTGATGCAATGTGTTTTCTTAAAACGAGACAGTCCAAAACAATCTATAGAAGCAATGGCAAAAGGTGTAGAAACTGTAAAAAAAGGATACTCCCTTGTTATCTTCCCAGAAGGACACAGAAGCAAAGGCGGACCTGTTCAAAAATTTAAGTCTGGCAGTTTTAAACTAGCATTTCGTTCAGAAGTTCCTATTGTTCCTGTAACAATTGATGGGACATGGCACTTGTTTGAAGAAAAACGCAAACCAAACCCTGCTGATATAAAAATAACATACCATCCACCAATTCAAACAAAAAGCTTAACAAAAGAGGAACAACAAAAACTTCCAGAAACTGTTCAACAAATTGTTGAGTCAGCTCTATAAACCAAATCAGCACCACCCGTCAAACGGGTGGTTTGCTCTTAGCCTATAAGGCTAGGTCCTCAAGCCGAGACTTAAGTCCCCCGCTTTCACTTACGTTCAAGCCTATTGCTGCTTGACTCGTCGCTGCCCCTAGGAAGGGGCTTTTGTATTACTTACTACCCTTAAAAGGGTCTTCATACTCTTTTTCGCTTAGTTTATCCATCGCTATATCATGGCTTTCTTGGTTCTTTATGTATTTTCGTATTGTAGCCTCGTTCAAACCTACAGTACTTACATAATACCCTTCCGCCCAAAAATGGCGATTTCCAAACTTATACTTTAAGTTTGCGTGTCTATCAAATATCATCAAACTACTTTTGCCTTTTAAATATCCCATAAATTGTGATACACTATACTTCGGTGGGATACTTACCAATATGTGTACATGGTCGGGCATTAAGTGTCCTTCTATTATCTCGACACCCTTATAATTACATAATTGTCTTAATATTTGTCCTATACTTTCTCTGTATTGTCCAAATATCGCCTTTCTTCTATACTTTGGTGTAAATACAATATGGTATTTACACAACCATTTTGTATGGCTTAACGTATCTCTGGTATTTGCCATTTACTTTCCTCCTTGTTTAGTGCAATAGACTTGAACTATCTTATTGTACTCCTTGGAGGAAAGTTTTCCATATCGCTATAAGCTTTTGCCCACCACCCGCATAGCAGGTGGTTTATTGTAGAAAATATTTCGCTTTCGCTACATATTTTCTACGGGCTCACGAGCCCATAAAAAGCAAAACACCCCAGAGAAAACAAAAATCTCCGGGGTGTTTTTTTTCTAATAAAATTTTTTTTGCAAAATTTTCCGCTAATTTTTATAATTTTACAATCTTTTTTGTAAATATTATTTATGCAAGGGTTTTCTTGCGTAACTTACAAAAAAGGACAATGATTTATGAACAACCGAAATTACAAAGATTCTGTTTTTGTGGATTTATTCGCAAAAGACATTTCCGCAAAGGAAAATTTTGTTTCACTTTACAACGCGATACACGACACAAACTTAGATTTTCACACCACAGATGTAGTGCCTGTAATGATTGAACAAGTTTTGTACAAAAGTTTTTACAACGATATTGCCATGCTCATCGACAACAAAATTGTTATCCTCGTTGAGCATCAATCAACAGTAAACGAAAATATGCCTCTTCGTTTTCTTGAATACATCACACGGATTTACGAGAAGATCATAAAAACAAAAAACAAATTTGGACGAAAGTTGATAAATCTACCTTTTCCAGAATTTTTTGTATTTTACAATGGGAAAGAGGATTTTCCAAAAGAAAAAATCTTGAAACTTTCAGATGCTTTTATTATCCCAAATGAAAAATATGGAGCCTCGCAAGATTTTTCTCTTGAAATTACAGTAAAAGTTGTTAATATTAATATTGATAAAGAAAATGAAATCTTAAAACGCTGTAAGGTTTTGGCACAATATTCAGAATTTATAGAGCTTGTTAGAAGTTTTGTAACTTCTGGAATAGACGACCCTTTTTCCAAGTCGATTAAAAAAGCGATTAAAACTGGCGTTTTGAGGGATTACCTAGAACGAAAATCAACCGAGGTAGAAAATATGATACTTACAGAATATGATTATGACACTGATATCGCTGTTCAAAGAGAAGAAGCTTTTGAAGAAGGTATGAACCAAGGTATAGCCAAAGGCGCTAAAGAAAAAGCCATCGAAACTGCTAAAAACTTATTAAAAATGGGGCTTTCATTAAAGCAAGTATCTCAAGGCACTAATCTTTCGCTCGAAGAAGTTAAACAACTTTCCAACGAGATATAACAAAAACACTCCATACCCACCACAAAAAAAAGCTGTCTGATTTGACGAAACTCCCCAAACCAGGCAGCTTTTCCAAAACCGACACAAATCGGCTTATATCAACTAAAAATACAACTCACATTCGTAACAAGTGTTATTTTCTTGTTTTCCAACTACAGTGATTTTTGACTTATCATCAGAAACCAAAGCGAAAATCTCTATTACGTTGCCAGGAACAGCCTCTTTTGAATAGTTGATTTTCATATCTTTGATAGGACGTTGCAAAAGTTCTTCAGGAAGGGCGTCCACAGTGTAGGCGCCGTAGCGAGAGTTGTTTACGTGACCATTTCCGTCCAAGTCAGAAAAGCGAACAGGCCGAGTATCAATATGCTCCATATTTTCAGGAATAGCGATTTTTCCGCAAGGCAAACCTTCATAAGGCTCCTTACGATCAGGCGCAACCCGCAACTCAAATTGATTAGGTTTTAGAATGCGACGAGTTTGAGGATTAACCAAAAGCCAAGTTGAACGTCCAGAAATCAAAAGATTTTTGTCAGTATCAAAAATTTCGTAAGCTCTTGTTAATTGAAGCCCTTCTGGACTTTCTTCCCAAGTACGAATAGTGATTTCTTCATTTGATTTTGGTCTTCTTATAAAATGAAATGAAGCTCTAGAAAGAAGAATTGCAAATCCTTTTTCGTTTAATAATTGCCAAGTTAAGCCACGTTGAGCAAAATCTTCAACTGCAGTATCACTTAAAATCCGCAAAGTTTCTGTCAAACTTAATTCGTGATTTAAGTTACACTGCCCAAACATAATTTTTGATTCACTAAAAAAAGTATTTTTATCATCATGCCATTGTTTAAATTCTTTCATATAAGGAATATAGAACAAAAACCACAAAAAAACAACAATTAACAAACAAAAATTGAAAATTAGTCATTTATTATTAATATGTGAAATTTTCTTATATTTTTTACTTTTAGAATAAAATATTATCACACAATGATTTGAAAACAGATTATTTTACGCTAAAATGGCAGCATGTAATAAAGTCCCTTTTATCAATTTTTTTTGGAGTGGATTTTGAGACATAGAAATTTATTTACTTTATTTGTTGTCATCTGTATTTTTGTTTTATTTGCAGGATGTTCAGATTTTTTTGGTGGCAACGTAACAACAGATTTAAAGTTTAAAATCAATTTGAATGACCTTCAGCTTGATAGTCGTAGTGCAAGTCCAGCAAATGAAGTAGCAAAATTATCAGTAGAGTTAATCTCACAGGATAACTCTGTTTTACTAAAACAAGAACAAAATATTATTGATAATACCACTGATTATTTCACATTTAAGAATATCAAAGTTGGCACAATTGTAAAAATCAGTGCAACTATTTCTCAAGAAGATAAAGAATTATTCTTTGGGGAAACTGAGTGGTTGGATGTAAAACCAAACAGCAATCTAATCTCTTTAGTTTTGAAAAAAATATATTATCCAGAATCAAAAGTTACTCTAACTTTTGATAGCAACAGCGGTTCCTCTGTAGAGGCAATAACAGGAATTCCAGGCGAAACTTTTACTCGCCCAACAAATCCTACAAAAACTGGTTACACATTTGATTGTTGGGAACCAGAATTACCAGAAGTTTTCCCAGAAGAAGACACAACTTACACAGCTCAGTGGCTTGAAAAAGGAACATATAAAATTACCTATGAACTAGATGGTGGTGAAAACAACTCTGAAAACCCACCAACTTACAAAGAAACTTCAAGTGATATTACTTTGTATGACCCAACAAAATCTGGCTACACCTTTGAAGGTTGGTACACAGATCCAGAGTTTACAAACAAAGTAGATGTAATTAAAACTGACACAAAAGAGAATATCACACTTTATGCTCAATGGAAGGCAATTGAAGGTACTATCTCAGTAACATTCCCAAGTTACAGTGACCAAACATATCCTTTCTACGAGCCTATTACAGAAGATTACAAAATCATATTTACAGCTGCTTCCGGGTATTCATATACTTTATATGTAGATGATGTAGAACAAGTTATAGAAAATACCATTGAGATAGACACAACAAATATGGCAGGTGGCATATACACTGTAATGCTTATCGCAACAAATGTTGATACCGGAGAAATGTATTCCGCTGAATATCAAATTGAAATCACAAAATAATCACAGGTGAGCAAATATGAAAACTATAAATAAACTATCAAAACTTTTTTCACTAACAACTACTTGTCTTTTGATTTTAGGACTTGTGGCATGTACAAATCTTTTTGGTACAAAAATAGAAAAAGCTTATATCAAAATTTCTGCTACAACACCAAATATGCGAACTGTTTTGCCAACAAAATTTGATGAAAATTCCACCGGTTTAACTTGGACTTTATCTGGAACAAAAGACAACACTACAGTTACATTTGAAAATACTTGGTCTGATACTAACGACAAAACTGCATATCAAAATATGACAAGTGATACATTCCTTATTCCAGAAACAGAAAGCTGGACTTTCACTTTGATTGCACAAATTGATGGCAAAGATGTTTTATTAGGTAAACTCACAAATTATCACATCGCAGCAGGGCCAAATACTCTTAATTTTACCATGACTGAAGCAACTGGCAACAACCTTGCAAATGGTGAAATTAAGTTTACACTAAATTTTTCAGAAAATATCGTTTCAAAAGTTGAAGCTTCATTATACAAATATGACGGTAATGATTTTTCATCATCAACAACACATTCAGAAACATTTACAGATGTAATAGATTCGATTACCTACACAAACACCGTCGAAGCTGGATATTACAGATTAAGATTAGAATTATATCAAAACGTAAACAACAGCAATGAAAAGATTAACACATACTCTTCCCTTGTTCGAGTTGCACCAGGCTTATGTAGTTCTGGTAGTTATACAATCGAAAAACTAGCACAGTTATTTACAGTTACTTACAATCCAAATGGCGGCACAATGCCAAGTAACTTCACATCAGAAACTCATAACGGTTATACAAGTTTTGAATTACCAACACCAACTAAAGAAGGATATGAGTTTGCTGGTTGGTACACACCAAGAAATGAACAAGTAGGCGAAAATGGAATATATACGCTCACAAGTGATATTGCGTTGACTGCGGGATGGGAAGCAGTTAAATACTCAATTACATATAATCTGAACGAAGGTACAAACTCAACTTCAAATCCATCAACTTATACAGTTGAAACTCCAACTATTACATTTGAAGCTCCAACTAGAGATGGTTATAACTTTGTTGGATGGTTTACTGATGCCAATTTTGGAACACCTATAACAACAATCCCAAATGGTTCTACAGGAAATAAAACACTTTACGCAAAATGGGAAGAAAAAGTTACAACATATACTATTAATTTTGACGCAAATAGAGGCACTTTAACAGGTGAAACAACAAGACAATTAACACCAAATGACACATTACCAACACCGACTAAAGAAGGATATACTTTTGCAGGTTGGTATGAAGTAAATAATAATGTTGTTGCTGACACAAAATTTGATATAACATCTCTTAATCAAGATGTTTCTTTATTTGCTAGGTACTATATTCCTATTGATATGGTAAATGTAATTCCAAAAAGTAGCAGCGGTACTTTTACAAGCATTACTTCTAGCTATTTTGATAACTATAGTATTGTAGGTGGTAAACAACCACCAAACAACTATACAATCGGAAAATTTGAAGTAACACAAGAGCAATATGAAGCTGTAATGGAATACAGATACTATAATGGGACAGAAATTTCTTCAAACCCTTCTGTTTGTACTGAAAACAGTTCAGAATTCGCTCTTCCATCTTCAATTTACGGAACACAATCAAAACGACCTGTTGACAGTTTAACTTGGTACGAAGCTGTATATTTCTGTGACAAATTAAGTGAAATGATGGGCTTAGAACCTGTATATGAGGCTCAAATTACTTCAATAAGCAGAGATCGAATTACAAATCTAAACTATGACACAGATTCTGAAAAGAATGGATTTAGATTACCAACTGAACTAGAATGGGAAATAGCAGCACGTGGTGGAGATGAAACAAAAACAGACTGGGATTATGAAATAAGTGGAAGTGCAAGTTCCACAGTAGTAGGTAGTGCAACCTATACAACATACATTGATACTTATGGATGGTATGCATATAATAATAAAAGTGGAACAACAGGTAATAACGATGTAACTCTTAATGAAGATGGAATGGGTTCACACCAAGTAGGACAACTTACAGCTAATAGTTTAAATTTATACGATATGTCTGGAAATGTATGGGAATGGTGTGAAGATTCTATAAATCAAGAAACAGATTTTTCTGAACCAGATACATCTCTAGATGTAAAAGCATTAAGAAGTGGAAGCTGGTGCTCATACTATTATTGGTGTCAAGTTGGATACCGATACGGCTTTGATCCTTCTGAAACAGCAAACTATAATTATGATATTGGATTCAGACTCGTAAGAAGTGGCAATTATGATGAATATGAAACACCACAAAATTAATCACTATTAATATGAATCGTCTATACTAATCTAGACAAAAAAAATTAAGGGGTTGCAAAATGGAATGTAAGATGGAAAAAACAACAGAAAAGCGACCAAGAAGAACATTTACAGAAGAGTTCAAAAAACAGATGGTAGATTTGTATAATGCAGGAAAATCTAGAGCAGAAATTGTTAGAGAATATAATTTGACAGCATCTGCATTGGATACCTGGATTAGTAGAATTAATAAAACCGGTTCATCGAAGGAGGCAGATAACCGGAGTGACATTGAAAATGAACTTATAAAACTCAGGAAAGAAAACAAGCGTCTGCAAATAGAAAATGAAATTTTAAAGCAAGCGGCGCTGATCTTCGCAAAAAAGTAGAATTCATAAAGTTCAATTCTGCAAAATACGGGAAATCAGCGCTATGCAAAGCTATGAAAATTAACAGAAGTACCATTTATTATAAATCTGCGGTAAATCAGGAGGAAAAAGAACGGAAGAACAAGGAAGACCAGAAAAAAGTTCTAAAAGTTTTCAATGAAAACCGGAAAGAGTATGGTTGTAGAAAAATAAAAATAGAACTACAAAAATAAGGTGAAGTTTTTTCAAAAAGGAAAATTTGCCGACTAATGGGAGAACTTGGAATTGAATCTAGCTACGGAAAATCAAGTTTTAATCCCGAAAACTTTAAAATTTCCAATGAAAGCTCAATTTCTAATCTATTAGGAAGAGAATTTAACGGTTGGAAAGAAAATGAAGTTATTGTCAGCGATTTAACCTACGTAAAAGTTAATAATAAATGGAACTATATCTGTGTTTTGATAGATTTGTTCAATCGGGAACTTGTTGGCTGGAGTGTAGGACCTCATAAGACACCAGAACTTGTAAAATGGGCTTTCGAAAGAGCCGGAATAGACTTTGATAAGATAATGATTTTTCATACGGACAGGGGCATGGAATTCAAAAATGAAGTAATAGATAATTTTCTTGACTCGCATGGAATTATTAGAAGTTTAAGTCGAAAAGGAATGCCACGTGATAACGCAGTTGCTGAATGACCTATCACATAATAAAAACAGAATTTGTGAAAAAAAGGAATTTCGATTCACTTGAAAAATTAAAACTTGAATTTGGTGATTATATTCACTGGTTCAATAATTGCAGGATACATAGTTCGTTGAACTACATGTCTCCTGTGGAATATAAAAAAACAGCCCTTAAAAAAATTGTCTAAAAAGGTGTTGACAATTCAATCAATTTATACTTTTATAGTTGTGAGGAAATCATGAATACAATAAAAAAAAATGCTATTATTTTACATGCTACAACATTATTACTGTTTGTAATTTTTTCTTGTAATAATTTGATTAATAAATTGGATGAGAATACAGATATATATACAGAAAATCCAAGTTACAATACAACCGAAGATGAAAATGATACAATTGTTCAAGATGAGTCAAAACTAACAACATTAACATTTATTCTTAATGGTGGAAATTATAACGAAAATGAAACTGAAATTACAATAAAAGGCATACCAGGATCAACTTTAACCATCCAAAATCCAATAAAGGAAAATAGTGTATTTGTTTCTTGGAATCCAATACTCCCTACAGTTTTTCCAGAAAAAGATACATCGTATATTGCTCTATACAAACCAGAAAATCAAAATTCTAATAATAGCCAGATATCTTCTTTTTTAATGCCTATACAAGAAATTATAGTAGAAAATAATAAACAATATATAGTAGGAACAATTGAACGTGGTACAATTTCTGTTAATGATTCAATCGAAATTGTTGGAATAAGTGAAACACAAAAATCAACTGTTCTTGAAATTCTAAATTTTTCTAGAGAATTCATTAATGAAGCACATATAGGAGAGAAAATACTTATTCTAGTAAAAACAGAGAATATAAGTAAAGGTCAAATTCTTGCAACACCTGGTTCTATTCGACCACACATAAAATTCGAGGGAGAAATTTATGTTCTAACAAATGAAGAAGGTGGCAACCCAAATTATCTCTTTAGTAAAAATTCTATACTATTTTATTTTAGATCAATAGGTATCACGGGTACAATCAACCTACCTGAATACACAGAAGTATCTCAACTAGGATATACCACAAAAATAATTGTAGAACTTAATATTCCAATTGGAATGGAAAATAAATTAGATTTTTTAATTATTGAAGAAAATAAAATTTATGCTTATGGATATATTACAGAGATTATAGAATAATTATCCTTTTCTAAGGGTGCTGATATATTCATCTACGACTCATCTGCTAATTTAACTATTAGTAATTGTTCATTTGAAACTAATAATAATAGTGCTATTTATGTAAATTACGGAAATGTAACTGTTAACGGCGAAACTATAACAGGTTCTTGGAATCCATAATTACACCCTACACACAAAAAAAAATCCGCCCCCGTACATCATACGGGGGCGTTTCCTTTATAAGACGTTACAAAAGTTAAGCCACCTTGTTAAAAATCTTTCAAACCCCCAAATTAAATCATTTTTTTCCATAATCAAATTTAACTATATTCAAAATTTTTATATTTTTATTAAAATATTATCTTACAATGATTTGAAAACAATATAATTTTACGCTAAAATAATAGCATGAAATAAAGTATCCTTTATCATAATTTGGGGAGTAGATTTTGAAGCACAAAAACTTATTTTATTTATTTGTTGTCATCTGTATTTTTGTTTTATTTGCAGGATGTTCAGATTTTTTTGGTGGCAACATTACAACTGATATACAGTTTAAAATCAATTTGAATGACCTTCAGCTTAACAGTCGCAGTACAACTAGAGCAAATGAAATAGCAAAATTATCAGTAGAATTAATCTCTCAAGACAAATCTGTTTTACTAAAACAAGAACAAAATATTATTGATAATACCACTGATTATTTCACATTTAAGAATATCAAAGTTGGCACAATTGTAAAAATCAGTGCAACTATTTTTCAAGAGGATAAAGAATTATTCTTTGGGGAAACTGAGTGGTTGGATGTAAAACCTAGTAAAAATCTGATTTCCTTAGAACTCAAAAAAATTTATGATGAGTCAGAAGAACCTGATGTTCCAGAGGAACCAGAAACACCTTCTAATCCAGAAACTCCAACAGAAGTTACTCTAACATTTGATAGCAACGGTGGTACTTCTGTAGAGGCAATAACAGGAATTATAGGCGAAAACTTTACAGTTCCAGCTGCACCTACAAAAACTGGTTACACATTTGCTGGTTGGGAACCAGAGTTACCAAAAGTTTTCCCAGAAGAAGATACAACTTACAAAGCTAAGTGGACTCCAAACACTTACACAGTAACTTTCAATGCAAACGATGGAAGTGGAGAAATATATTCACAAAGTTTCACTTATGATGTAAAACAAGCATTAACAGAAAAAGCTTTTGCACGCCAAGACTACAATTTTGCAGGTTGGTCAACTACTAGTGGTGATTCTCCTGTTCAATATAATGATGGAGAAGCTGTAAAAAATCTCACTGCTGAACCAAACGGAAATATCACACTTTATGCACAGTGGATTGATAAAAATGACTATTTAATTACATATAATCTAAATGGCGGCGACCAAAATTCTCAAAATCCAAGCTCATATGAAGATAGTAATGATGAGATTGCTTTATACGCCCCAACAAGAAGTGGATATACTTTTGAAGGTTGGTATACCGACGCAGAATTCACAACAAAAATGGAATCAATTTCAGCTAATTCAACAGGAGATATCACACTGTATGCTAAGTGGGAAGTAATTCAATACAAAATTTCTTATGTACTAAACAATGGAACAAACTCAGATTCTAATCCAACAAATTATACAGTTGAAACTGAAACTATTACATTTGAAACCCCAACTAGAGAGGGATATAACTTTGCAGGATGGTACACAGATGCAAATTTTGGATCATCTATACAAATAATCGAAAAAGGTTCCACAGGTAATAAAACCCTTTATGCTAAGTGGGAAGTAATTCAATACAAAATTTCTTATGTACTAAACAATGGTACAAACTCAACTTCAAATCCATCAACTTATACAGTTGAAACTTCAACTATTACATTTGAAGCTCCAACTAGAGATGGTTATAACTTTGTTGGATGGTACACTGATGCTAATTTTGGAACAAAAATAGAAAAAATCGAAAATGGTTCCACAGGTGATAAAAAACTTTATGCTAAGTGGGAAGAAGCAGTAAGTTATGCAGAGGGACTAACCTATGACTCAACATCAGATACACTATATATTTCAACTGCCGCAGGGCTTGCTACATTCCGCGATATTGTAAATGACGACCTAAGTGAAAATAAGTTGGTAAAAGGTCATAATAATTCAGAACCAAAAACTTTTTACGGTGAAAATGATGATGAATTTACTATCGAAAAAAATCTAGCAATAAACGGTGTCTTAGAAAACAATATTGATTTAGTAAACATGAGTTGGACTCCAATAGGAAAAGATTCTTTAGACTATTGTTATGAAGGTGTATTTGATGGACAAAATCATACAATTAGTAATATTAATATTACTTCTACGTCAACAAATCCAGTAGGATTTTTTGGTTCTGTATATGGTGGTACAGTAAAAAATCTTGTAGTAGAAGGAACTATAGATTCTAACTACTACACAGGAGGAATTACAGGATATCTAAATAAAGGAACTATTGAAAACTGTGTAAACAAGACAACAATTACAAATGAATCTATGAATGGAACTGGTGGAATTGTTGGTTATGTAGCAAACAATACATCATCTATTAAGAATTGTATAAATATTGGAAATGTATCTTCTTCTTTATCAACAGTAGGCGGTATTGTAGGAAATGTAGCTAATATAACAGCAGGAGTGTCAAGTCTTACAATAAATAAATGTATAAATCTTGGTGAAATTTCTGGAACAAGTAATGTTTCTGGAATACTTGGAAATGCACCTACGACAGCAATTACAATATCTGATTGTATGAATATAGGAAAAATTTCTGCAACTAATTCATCTGGAGCTGCATACGCTTCAGGAATTACAACACCAAGTACTTCTTATAGTGTTACAACTTCAATTAATGTAGGCGAAATTTATGGTATATCAACAGGTGCTATCACTAGTGTTCCTTCGAATGCTTCCTCATACACAAACAACTATTATGACTCCACAGTTAATTCTAATGTAGTGGATTCTTCAACCTCAGGTATTACAGGTAAAACAACAGCACAATTATTAGCTTTAACTTCAAACGAATTATCTGATCAATGGTCTTTTGCAGTAGAACGATATCCTTTACCAAATATCGGAAGTTCAATTCCTGGTGGAGAAAACGGAGAAATATGGCAAACATTTGTAACAGCTGCAACTCCAGATGAAATTCCAAGTGGAGGAAATGAACCTCTGGTTGGTACGGAAGTTACTTCATTTGATGCCTTGAAAAATGCAATTAACGGAAATGATGAAGTAATTATCATTAAAAGTGATATTACAATTACAGAAACTCTTGAAATAACAAGAGCAATAACAATCGCTGCGAACTCTAATGTAACAGTCACTGATGATTCTGAAGATCCTGAAGATCCTGGCTATAGTTATTATGCTTTTTACGTAAATGCTGGGGGAAAATTAACTTTAGGTGGTGGCAGTGGAGTGCTTACTTTTAAACAGGCAACCGATAAAACCTATACAACTATTGGAACAGTAGCAAGTAACGCTACTGTTGAAATAAATATAAATAATAATGTAAAATTTACAGAAAACCCATATTATTGTATTTCCTTTGGTGCAGGTACAGGTGCAGTTTTAAATATAAATGGTGGTGAATTTGTAAATAATAGCTATACTCCAATACAAATCAATAACCTAAATGCTGTGTGTAATATAACTGGAGGTACAATTGCTAATAATAGTTCTAGTGCTAACAATTGTGCTGGTATTTATGTTAATAAAGGGAATTTAACAATTACAGGTGGTGATATAACTGATAATACTTATACAAGTAATAGTAGTTATTCGGGATCATCTATTAGAGTTCCGAGTACAAGTAATGGTTCTGTAATAGTAAATGGTGAAACACTTACAGCAAATACAACTTATACAACAAATATCATAGGCGGTATTCCACAATAACAACCTCTTAGAATCCATAACCACACATAAAAAAGCCGCCCTCCTACAATCACTTGTAAGAGGGCGGTTCCTTTTATCCAACCTAGCCTATCTAGTCGAACCTATTTCAAATATTCTTCCCCAGTGCCATAATTATCAACCACAAAGTCGATATCCTTATCACCGCGACCAGAAAGACAAACCAAAATAGACTTTTCAGGTCTTTCTTGAGCAGCCTTCATAGCATAAGCCACAGCATGTGCACTTTCCAAAGCCGGAATAATACCCTCAAGCCGACAAAGTGTATAAAAAGCTTCCAAACATTCTTGGTCGCTAGCCACAGTATACTGAATGCGGCCAGAATCCTTTAACATACAGTGTTCAGGCCCACTTCCAGGATAATCCAATCCACTAGAAATCGAATAAACCGGAGCAGGTTCCCCATTTTCATCCTGCAAAAGATAAGTCTTAAATCCATGCAAAATTCCAGGCTTACCATAAGAAAGACTTGCAGCGTGATCCCCCATCTTCAAAGAACGACCAGCAGGTTCAACACCAGTCAAGCGAACCCCGTCATCATCCAAAAATCCGCTAAACATTCCCATTGCATTAGAACCACCACCAACACAAGCAGTAACTTCATCAGGAAGTTCCCCAGTCATCTCCAAAAATTGTTCACGAGCTTCCACACCGATAACATGCTGAAAATCCCGCACCAACATTGGAAATGGATGAGGCCCAACAACAGACCCAATACAATAAATACTATTAATCGGATCCTTCAAATATGCTTCAAAAGCAGAATCCACCGCTTCCTTCAAAGTTTTAAGCCCATGAGTTACAGGCACAACCTTTGCCCCAAGCAACTTCATACGCACCACATTTGGATGTTCCTTGGCAATATCAACTTCACCCATGTGGATTTCACATTCAAGCCCAAAATATGCAGCAGCTGTAGCCAAAGCAACCCCATGTTGACCAGCCCCAGTTTCCGCAATCACCTTTTTCTTGCCCATATATTTTGCAAGCAAAGCCTCACCCATACAGTGATTCAACTTATGAGCTCCAGTATGATTCAAATCCTCACGCTTCAAATAAATACGGCCGCCACATTTTTCAGACAAACGACGACAATAATAAACCGGAGTTGGGCGCCCCTGAAAATGCTTTCTAATACTTCTCAACTCATTAATAAAATCATGAGACTTACTAATTGTATAATAAGCCTTTGTAATCTTATCCATTTCCTTTTGAAGAACATCAGGCACAAAAGACCCACCAAATTCACCAAAATATCCATTTTTATCAGGGAATTGCTTCAAATATTCCATAATTTTCTCCACTAAATAATAAAATTAAAAATTATCTAAATTATTTGGGCACCTCTGGCTAAAGGAAACCTTTAGCCAGACCAGGCTTTTCAGGGTTCCGCCGAAATAAAATCACATCCTGTAATTTTTATTTCATCAATAATTTTTTCAAAATTATTGACTTGCTTGCATTGTGCATCCATGCACAACCGAAATTATGATGTTTCTATAAAAAGAAACATCATAATTAAACTATACATTATAAAAATGTTTCTGTCAATAGAAACTTTAAAAATCCTGCTCAATAACATAATCTTCCCAATACTCCACATCTATCTGGTGAATTGGGTTTGCTATCAAAACATCTTTTGCCTCCGGATTTTCCCGCATAGGAAACCCCGAAACCAAAGGATGCCATGGTAAAAGTTCTTTTCCCTCAGCCAAAAGCCTATAAGCACAAGATTTTGGAAGCCACCGTAAGTTTTTTAACTTCTTTGCAGAAATCCGAACACAAGACTTACACTTTTTAAACCGATTTTTATAATCACTGCATTTTCCTGAATTTATATCAAACAAGTTACAGCAAATCCGAGTAAAATAAGTTTTTTTCTTTTTGCCCAAACCTTCAACATACTTTGCAAAACAACACTTTCCACAACCATCACAAAGCATTTCCCATTCTTCAAGACTCATCTCATTTAACTTTTTTGCCTTATAAAAATCCATTTTTTCCCGCATTTAATTATTATACTGTAGTTAAAACCTTTTGGACAATCAAAAAATACCTTTTCTTACCTCTTTTATAAGTTAAAAACCAAACAGTTCATTTTTATAAATGAATAAATAAAAACTCCGTTTAGTCATATAAGAAAAATCTTAACAGAAATCTAATCCAGACACGTAAGAAATATGCGCTGATTTTTTGATTATCGGGGATTCCAAAGGGCACCCCCTT
>JAZQUR010000036.1:0-4605 GCA_045631425.1 Treponemataceae bacterium
ACTCGCAAAAACCTGTTGTATCAAGTTGTAATTTCATCATCACAAACCCTGTAACAAACCGCGCAATCCCAGGTCGAGTGCGAAAATACAAATATCCAACTATCATTTTTATTCCAAATAACAAAGAAGATGTAAAAACTCTCCGTTTTGGACAAGTTTTTGAAAACTGCATTTTAAAACAAGTTGTAAATAACAAAGAATTATCCTGTAACCATCGTTGTCAAATTCGTGGAATATCCGATGATTCAATAGAGTTTTGTTTGCTACGATAAAAAAGTTAGATAAAAAAAGGTAAAAAATATGTCAAATCCCAAAGCCAAATTCTTTTGTGAATATTGTGATACAGAAGTTCCTCAAAAAGCTATAGTTTGTCCAAAATGCGGACATTTTTTTGCTTCAGTGCGTTGTCCTCAATGCGGACACACAGGAACTCAAAGCGAATTTTCAAATGGATGTAAAGCTTGTGGATACGCTTTTACCCCTGGCAATACAAGCCAAAAATCAACTCAAAACAAAACTCAAACAAAATTGCCACCAAAAGCAAAATATAAAACTCGCCAAGCCGCAATTCACGAAATCGAAAAAAAACAAGGCTATAAAAAAAGAGAAGATGCTCTACCAGTTTGGGTTTACATCTTCTCCATCTCTCTTTTAGTAATTTTATTGATTGCTTTACTTTCTCAAAGCTAATTTACTTATTTTTACCATTATCAATGTAAATTCTTGGAACTCGTTTATTTATCCCACAAAGTACTTCATAGGAAATTGTGCCGATTTTTGAAGCCAAATCCTCTGCATTATTACAATTTTCATCTGCGCCAAAGAAAATCACCTTATCCCATCGCTTTACATCATGATTTTTACCAAGTAAAACCATACATTGATCCATACAAATTCGCCCAACAATTGGATACATTTTCCCATTGATAGAAACTTCCAATCCCGGTGAAAATCTACGGAAAAGGCCATCTGCATATCCTGCTGGAATTACCCCAATATCACAATCATCTTCTGCAACCCAAGTTCTATCGTAAGAAACAGTTTCACCTTTACTAAAGTGTTTTATTGCAACGATTTGAGAAGAAAACTCCATTACAGGTTTTAGAGACACGCCCTTTTCCTTTGCACATGATGAATATCCATAAATCGCAATTCCAGGACGCACCATATCAAAATGTGCATCAGGATGTAAAAAAATTGCACCACTATTAGAACAATGCAAAATTCCCGGATTTATTCCCTCTTTTTTTATTTCCTCAACTGCAAAAGAAAATTTCTTTATCTGATTTTTTGTATATTCCACATCATCAGGATTTGTAGAGTCTGCACATGCAAGATGTGTACAAAGACCTTCAAGATATAAGCCTTCTGTAAAAGCAATTTTTTTAGCTAAATCTTTTGCTTCTTCTGGCAAACATCCAACTCGCCCCATTCCAGTGTCGATTTTTAGATGAACAGGGATTTTTCTGTGCATGGAAACTGCAACTTCATTTAACTGATCGATAAACTCCGAATCAAAAACAAGTGGAGTAATAGAATTTACGATTAATGATGGGATTTCGTCCTTCAACGGCAAACTTAAAGACAAAATAGGTGCCACAATTCCAGCTTCTCGAAGCTCAATTCCCTCAGAAATAGATGCTACAGCCAAAAATGACACACCCGCTTTCAATGCAGCTACAGAAACTCTAACTGCTCCATGTCCATAACCGTCAGCTTTTACTGCACAACAAAGTTTTGTGCCAGGTTTTACAAATTGTTTAACTATATTTATATTTTCATGTAAATTGTCTAAATTGATATGTGCTTGTGTTGCTCTCATTTGTGAATATCATACTTCAAATTTCGATTTCTATGCAATAGTTTTTTTTCTGTTTACCTATATAATTACTTGCGTGGGATAGAAAAATATTATATATTTTATATAAATATATTTTTAAAATCGTGGGGTTTATCATGAAGAAACAAATTATTTATACATTATTTCTTTTATTAATTTTTGGATTTTTTGGATGTAATTCTACCTCATCAAATATTGAAGCACAAGAAATTATTCCTACCGTTGAAGGTAATATAAAAAATAATGATATTATTCTTGAAACAGAAAATTTTGAAGACAATTCTATTGTTTTTGAAGAAGAATCTGGAGTTGTAACAGAAGATGTTATCCAACTTACAACAGTAGAACTTTACCAAGAATTCGTAAGTCAATACGATTTCCAAGTTTACTCAAGTCCAAATCAAATCACAAAAAACAAACAATTCGCAAAACCATTTTCTGTAAAAATCACACAAAATGATGTTCCTCAGGCAAATATTTTGATTACTGTAAAATATCCGGTTGCCCAAACAAATGGTGTTATTTCTTTTGGACAAGAAATTATCCAAACAGACGAATCTGGTATCGCATCTTTTACACCAACTACAACAAACTTTTCATGTAATTCAAACGTATATTTCTTCTTAACTCCAGAAACCGAAGATGAAGATACATTAAAATACGCCGAAGAAAATGCTCTAGCAATTCCATACAAAGTGATAACAAACCGATTTTGGGATTCTGGAGTTTTAGCCCTTGTTGATTACAATGCTTCAAACCGTACTTTATCAACAAATACCACTGCAACAGCATTACAACCACCTCTAAGGAAAGCTGGTTTCCAAACAATCGGAAATGCTCCTTTTGATGCAAGTGTTATCACAGGCAAAAATCTTTATACAGAAGCAAAAGCAATTTTTGGTTCAACAGTTTCGTTTATGCTTTACGGGACTGTAAAATATGCAGAACCTGTTCAAGTTCTAGAAGACAACACATATTCTGTTACTTTTGTTACTGATTTTTCTGTTATGAATCTACGTGATGGAAAAATTGTTTACCACGAAGAATTTTATACTACTGAAACTGGCGCTTCTGAATGGGACGCTACAAATAAACTTAGAACAATAACAATTCCTAAATTGATTACTGAAAAAATAATTTATGGAATATAAAATATACTATCAAGGAAAATAAAATGATTTATACAGACACAAGAGATTCTTCTGTAAAAGTTGATTTTAGAACTGCTGTTCTATCTGGAATGAATTCACAAACTGGTGGGCTTTTTATTCCTACATCATTTCCAAGACTTTCAGATGAAATCTTAAACAAAGCTGCAACACCTTCTTTTAGACATCTTGCTTACGAAATGGCAAAACCTTACGTAGAAGGCGAAATCCCAGATAACGATCTTAACGAACTTATCGCTGATTGTTATCCATTTTCATCTCCAGTTGTTCCTATCGACCCAACAACTTACGTTCTAGAACTTTTCCACGGTCCAACTTGTGCTTTCAAAGACTTTGGAGCACGCTTTATGGCTCGTGTAATGTCATATTTTAACAGAAACGAATCAGACCCTCTACACATCCTTGTAGCAACTTCTGGTGACACAGGAAGTGCTGTAGGAAGTGCTTTCCACAACGTTCCAGGTCTTGACGTTACTATTCTTTATCCAGAGGGAAAAATCTCTCCACTTCAAGAAAAACAACTTTCAACATTTACAGGAAACGTTCGTGCTTTATCTGTAAAAGGTACTTTTGATGACTGTCAACGTCTTGTAAAAACAGCTTTTACCGATGAAGAATTGAGAAAAAAACTAAGATTATCTTCTGCAAACTCAATCAACATTTCTCGCTTACTACCACAAAGTTTTTACTATATGTACTCATCTTTGGTTGTAAAAAACAGAGCTCCACATGATTGCAAAATTGATAATCCATCAATTATTTGTGTTGTTCCATCAGGAAACTTCGGAAACCTAACATCTGGACTTATCGCTCAAAAAATGGGTGCTCCAATCAAAGGTTTCGTAGCTGCAACAAACGCAAACAGAACAATCCCAGACTGGATTGCAACTGGTAATTATAAAGCTCGTCCATCTATCGCTACTCTTTCTAATGCTATGGACGTAGGTGCTCCAAGTAACTACGAACGCATTAGTGCTATGTACACTCTTGATGAAGTTAGAAATCTTTTTGCTTCATACTGGCTTGATGATAACGGAACTGAAAAAGCAATAAAAGAATGCAATACACGCACAGGTTATATCATTGACCCACACGGTGCAGTTGGATATCAAGCATGGAATGACATAAGAAAAGGTGCTCTAGACAATCTAACAGCAGGTATTAAAAACCCAATCGAAGAACCAGGTTTAACACCAAACATTCCAGCATGGGCAAATGATGTTATCAACAAAAAAGCAGTAGGTATCATTCTAGAAACTGCACACCCAGCAAAATTTGGAGATATCGTAAAATCATCTATTGGAAGAGAACCAGCTATGCCAGACAGACTTGAAAAAGTTCTATCTCTACCAAACAACGCTATTCCAATGGAAAATAGTTACGAAACATTTAAATCTTGGTTGCTAGAAAATTTATAAAAAAAAATAATTTTTTTTATAAAACCTATTGACCAAAATTTTCATATTTGGTATATTAACAATGTCAGGTACGAATGAGTGCCTGACAAAAACGAAAGCCTTGCGGATGTCGTATAATGGCTATTACCCCAGCCTTCCAAGCTAGAGACGTGGGTTCAATTCCCATCATCCGCTCCAT
>JAZQUR010000037.1:0-32147 GCA_045631425.1 Treponemataceae bacterium
AAAATACACTTTCTATAAAGCAAGTTATTATGTGGAGCTTTGCAAATATTTAGGTATTCCAGATTCAATTTTTGGAAAAAGATATTCTCATTATCTTGAATTAATAAGTGAAATCACAAAAATTATTCTTGAAAACACAAATTTAAAGGAAAAAATTGAACCATTAACAAATCATTACATAAAAAGTGAAAATTTAATTATACAAAATATGCTCTACGTTTTATTTGATAAAATGCATTTTTCTGCAAACAAAGGAGACACACAAATGACAGACTACGAAAAAAAACTCGATGAAATAAAAAATAACCTCAGTGTAAATCGCAATGTAATTCTTACTGGTGCCCCAGGAACTGGAAAAACTTTTGTGGCAAAAACTGTTGCAGCGCGAATAATTTTAGAAAGAGAAATAAATGATTTTGATAAAGATTTGACTGAAGAAGAAAAAAAACAAGTTGAATCGCAAACAGACTTTGTGCAGTTTCATCCGTCTTATGATTACACAGATTTTGTTGAAGGTTTGCGTCCAAAGCAAGTTGATGGTTCAGACCAAATCGGTTTTGAACGTAAAGACGGCGTGTTTAAGAAGTTTTGTGAAAAGGCGTTAAAGGAAAGTTATCGAGAAAATAATGATAATGTTGATAATTTTGAAGAATGTTGGAAAAAACTTGTTGATGAATTAAACGAAAATGAATTTGCGACTATTCCATTAATAAGTGGAAAAGGAGAGTTTAGAGTTGAACTTAATGAGTATGGGACTGGATTAGCAAATAGAACGTATGAAAACGATGATTATCAAAAAGGAAAGTGGATTCAAGGTAAATCGAAGTTTTTTTCAAAAGACCAACTATATAATATTTACCAAGGATTACCTGGAACTCCTGCAGGAGGTCATGATAATTACCGAAAAGCGGTTATAGAATATATGAAAAAAAATCTTGGATTATTAGATTATAAAAAAACAGAATCGACACAGAAAACAAAGAAAAACTTCGTTTTCATCATCGATGAAATCAATCGTGGGGAAGTGGCAAAAATCTTTGGAGAACTTTTTTATTGTATAGATCCAGGTTATCGTGGGGAAAAGGGACGAATATCAACTCAATATCAAAATCTTGTAACAAGTGGCGAATTTCAAAAAGGATTTTTCATCCCAGAAAATGTGTACATCATCGGTACAATGAACGATATTGACCGAAGCGTTGAATCAATGGATTTTGCTTTCCGCCGCCGCTTTGCATGGATAGAAGTAAAAGCGTCTGATACTGTAGATATGCTTGATAGTGAACTTTCAGCAGAACTTGCAAAAGAAGCAAAACGCCGAATGGAAAATTTGAATGCTGAAATCTCAAAAATTGAAGACTTAAACGACGCCTATCACATCGGTGCAAGTTATTTCTTGAAGTTAAACAATTATGGTGGGGATTTTGGCAAACTTTGGGATTATCACTTAAAAGGCATTTTGCAGGAATATTTACGAGGAAATCCAAACGCACAGGAAGAACTAGAAAAGTTAAAAGCGGCGTATGATAAAGCAGAAGAACTGAAAGCCGGAGAGTAATCTATGGAAAATAAAATAAAATTATTTGAAAATAAAGTTGTTCGTTCTCATTGGGATGCAGAACAAGAAGAATGGTATTTTTCTGTTGTTGATGTAATTGAAGTTTTGACTGAAAGTAAAGATGCAAAACAGTATCTAAAAAAAATGCGTTCTCGGGATTTGGAATTAAATTCCAACTGGGGTACAATTTGTACCCTAGTTAAAATGGTAGGAAAAGATGGAAAACTCAGAGAAATTCAAGCAGCGAATACCGCAGGCATTCTTCGTCTTATCCAATCAATTCCTTCTCCAAAAGCAGAGCCTTTTAAATTGTGGTTAGCGCAAGTTGGCTCGGAGCGTCTTGATGAAATTGCTGACCCTGAAAAAGCAATTTTGCGTGGTGCTGATTTTTATCGTGCAAAAGGATACACAGAAAATTGGATAAATCAACGATTGCAAACAATTGAAATGCGAAAAGAACTTACAGACGAATGGAAGGCTCGCGGAATTGATAAAGAAAAAGATTATGCCATCTTAACAAATGAGATGACAAAGGCTTGGAGTGGTTTATCTGTAAAAGATTATAAAGAACTAAAAGGTCTAAAGAAAGAAAACTTACGCGATAATATGACAAATATCGAACTTGTATTGAATATGCTTGCCGAAGTTACAACAACAGCAATTTCAAAATCAAAAGAACCTGAAACTTTTTCAGAAAATCTACAAGTTGCAAAAGAAGGTGGTTCTGTTGCAAAAAACGCCCGTGTTGATATTGAAGAACGGATTGGGAAATCTGTAATTTCACCTTTAAATGCAGAAGATAAAATTTTGCTTGATGTAAAAGATGTAAAAGGAATAGAGGAAAAATAAAACAAATCATGCCACACCTAACCTTAACCGACAACAACATCGCAAATCTTTCTTCTCTTTCCTCTCTTTTGCAAAATGACGTTGCATCCCAAATTTACGCGTTTCAAGATTTGCAAACTATTGCAGGGAAATCCTTGCAAGAACTTTGTAAGAAAAATGCAAATCTTTTAGTTTTTCCTCATTGTTTGAACGAACACAATAACGGAATTGAAGAACTTTTTATTTGTGAACTTGTGGGAAATCCAAATTATGATGGGGACACAATTTGTGATGTTAAAAACATAAAAGTAAAAACTGGAAATTTGATGGGATTCATTGGTTTGGGTGGAAACAAAAATCACAACACCAAGCTTGAAATCCGATCCCGATTTACTGAAAACACAAATAACAACGAACAAGATTATTTTTTGCATTATATGCTAGAAAAAGTTTTTCGCATCAATTTATTTGATATGAATTATTCCCACAGCAAAAATGATGGCTTTGATTTGCTGTTTTTAATTTTTCCTCACTTGCTAAAACGTGCCCTTCGTCAAGGAATTTTTAGAACTTACAGAACTTTTCACAAAAATGATGCGGCTGTAAAAGGTGTAATTGATATAAATCGTCACATAAAACAAAACACGCCTTTTAATGGAAAAATTGCTTATCGTTCTAGAGAATATTCAGCAGACAACGATATAACCCAACTTATTCGCCACACAATTGAATTTTTAAAACAAAAAGAAATTGGAAAATCCCTATTAAATTCTGATAACGACACAAAAGACGCTGTAAAACAAATTGTGGCAGCAACAGATTCTTCGTATTGTTTTCAAAATCGCGGAAAAGTTATTCACAACAATTTGCGCCCTGTAAATCATCCATATTTTTCAGAATATAAATATTTGCAAAAACTTTGCTTGTTGATTTTGAGTCATCAATCAATCCAATATTCTCAAAGTAATTCTCCTATTTATGGTATTCTATTTGATGGTGCTTGGCTTTGGGAAGAATATCTTGCAACGATTTTGCGGGATTCTATGTCAAATGGTTACAAATTCCAGCATCCAGAAAACAAAACTGGAAAAGGCGGTATTAGGCTTTTTGATAATTCAGAAGATTCTAACGAGGATAAAACTTTTACAAAATGTTACCGAAAAATCTATCCAGATTTTTACAGAAAAAACTCAAAATCAGGTGATTTTTTACAAAATGATGGTATTATCTTAGATGCAAAATATAAGCACTTAGAAAACGGATTTATCCGAGATGATTTGTATCAAATTATTTCATATATGCACACAATGGAAATTCCTTGTGGAGGATTTATTTATCCTTTGAAAATGGAAAATTTGGAAATTGAGTTTAGTTCATCAAAACTTGCTGGGCTTGGTGGCATTGTTTCTACGTATGGAATTCCAATTTCTGAAAATGCGGAGAATTACTCTGTATTTTGCAAAAATCTCAAGATAATCGAAGATAATTTGATAGAAATGTTTGGTTTTAGGAAGTACTGTTAGAAACTCTTGTATTCAGTTTTTCTATAAATCTCTGACAATTTTTTATCCCATTTCTAAAAAATCGAATATAATAAACGAAAGAATAAAATAAAGGATGCATTATGCAAAAGTCGCTTGTATTAAAAAAAGATATTTTATGTGCATTTAAAGAATTGGGAATTAAAAAAGGGCAAACTATCGAAGTGCACACCTCATTGAGCAGTTTCGGTTTTGTTTGTGGTGGTGCTCAAATTGTGATAGAAGCTTTGCTTGAATCTGTGGGCGAAGAAGGTTCGATTCTCATGCCGACACAAAGTTGGAAAAATCTTGACCCAAGTACAGGCGTTCACTGGGAAGAACCTGAAGAATGGTGGCAAATTATTAGAGATAACTGGCCGGCTTACAACAAGGATATTACCCCTACAAACACAATGGGCGCTGTTGCCGAAATGTTTAGAAAATGGCCTGGCACTTTACGAAGTGATCATCCAGCTCGTTCTGTGGCTGCTTGGGGAAAACACGCCGAATATCTCACTGCTAACCACGATTTATCAAATATCTTTGGTGAAGGCTCTCCAATTGGAAAACTTTACGAACTTGACAGTTATGTTTTGCTTTTGGGAACTGGTTACGACAAAAATACCTCTATCCACCTTGCTGATGTAAAAGCTGAATATCCTAGCAAGCATAATTGTGTAGAACACAGTGCAATTATGGAAAATGGCAAGCGTGTTTGGAAAAGTTACGAAACTCTTTTTGTTGATGGAGAGGATTTTGAACAAATCGGTGAAGCTTTTGAAAAGGAATGCACCGTGAAAAAAGTAAAAATCGGCGATGCCACTGTAAGATTTATGAAACAGCGTGATATCGTAGACTTCGCTGTAAAATGGATTGAAGCAAACAGAAAATAATATCAGTGTAAAAATCTCTTTACCCGATAATCACTTTTTCTACGAAAACCTCATTTGGCATTACACGGCAACACAAAAACAAAATTTCTACACCAGCTTCTTTGGCTTTTTGGAGTGTTGCCGCAAATTCTGGATGAGTGTTAGCATTGCCACGAACCTCAAAAATCCCTTCCATCTGAATCACAAAAGCAATTTTGCAACTATATCCTTGTTGTCTTGCCAAAATCAACTCTTCTAAGTGTTTTACACCACGTTCTGTAGGTGCATCTGGAAAATATCCAACTCCATCAACCTCCAAAGTGCAGCCTTTTACTTCCATCAAAAATTTTTTATCACCTTTTTCCATATAAAAATCAATTCGAGATTTTCCAAAAGTGAACTCTGGCTTGATAAAAGAAAAATCCTGTGTTTTAAGCCACTCATGAGCCACCTTGTTTGGAAGTTGACTGTCCATATTTACAAGCAACTTTTTCTTTGCAGATTTTGGATTTTCATAATCCTCTGGATATATTTTTTCCACCGCAATCAAATCGTATTTGGTTTTTCGATTGGGATTTTCTGATTTTTCAAGATAAACCCTACATCCTGGAATCAAGAGCTCCTTACAGCGCCCTGTGTTTTTCACGTGAACAACCTCAATATCACCTTTTTTAGAGTTTTCAAGTTCCACATGGGCGATAAATCGATTTGGGCGAGAAATAAATGTTGCTGGAATGATGGAAGCGTATTTCATATTATCATTTTATAAAATAAAAAGATAAAAATACAGTCCAAAAATTAAAATGGAGCAAAATCACTAAATCAGTTTAATGAAAATTGATGAAAAGTTTGTCATTGACCTAAGTTAAATATCAGTATATTCTAAGGTTGCGCAGTTTATGATTCTCAAAAACTCCTGCGCTTAAAAAATTAAAATCCTTAAAGAGAGCCTATGAAAAAAAAATCTTTTCTAAACCGTATTTTTACTGACTACAAAATCCTTTTGCGAAACATCCCATCATCTACTATTCTATTTTTTGTTTTGTCTGTAGTTTGTGCAAATTTGATGGCAAACAAAGAACTTATCAACCTAAAATATCTTGCCCTTGATTGTGGCTTTGTTTTCAGCTGGATAATGTTTTTATGCCTAGACATAATTTGTCGCCGCTGGGGACCGAAAGCTTCTGTAAAGATTTCAGTTTATGCCCTTTTTATCAATTTACTAGTGACTTTGAGCTTTTTTATTTTAACTCGAACTGAGGGATTTTGGGGCGAATCCTACAATTTTACAGGGGAAGAATCGCAAATCGTGAATATTGCCTTGAATCGCACATTTGGAGGCTCTTGGTTCGTTGTTTTTGGCTCTACTGTGGCTTTTTTATCATCATCTATCGTAAACGCTTTTTTCAATTACACAGTGGGAAAAATTATCAAAGGAAAAATCAGCGAAACAAGATTTTCAAACTTTGCTTTGCGTTCGTACATTTCCACTTTTTTGGCACAATTTGTAGACAACTTCATCTTTGCCATTATCGTGTCAAAACACTTTTTCGGTTGGACAATGGAACAAATCCTTCTTTGTTCACTTTTTGGCGCCACTTGTGAACTTTTATGCGAAGTTTGTTTTTCAAAGTTGGGCTATAGAATTTTGCAAAGCTGGGAAAAAGAAAACGTAGGCAAAGATTACATTGCTTATCGAAAAAACTACGAAGAATCAAAAAACGCAAAAGTCTAAATATCATGGGGGATAATATGAGAGTTTTAATCACAGGAACTAGTAACGGAATCGGAAAAGCAACTGCGGAACTTTTTTTACAGCGCGGACACAGGGTTTTTGGCTTGGATAAAGAAAAATCCACAATAGAGAGCGAAAACTACGTTCACCATGTTGTGGATATTTATGAAAAAGAAAAGCTTCCAGAAATTAGCGATATTGAAATCCTTATCAACAATGCAGGAATACAAACTGGCACAGAAGAAGACATCAAAACCAACCTTCTTGGCACAATGTACGTTACTGAAAAATACGCTTTTCAGCCAAAAATCAAAGCCCTCTTGTTTAATAGTTCTGTATCAAGCCTTACAGGGAACGAGTTTCCAACCTACGTGGCTTCAAAAGCTGGTGTCACTGGATATATGAAAAATTGTGCTATCCGCTTAGCAAACGAATATAAAGCTACTTGTAATGCACTTTGTTTTGGTGGCGTCCTAACCGAGCTTAACAAGCCTGTTATGGAAAATCCTTCTCTTTGGGAAAAAATCATGGATGTGACACCTCTAAAACGCTGGGCAACCCCAGAGGAAGCCGCAGAATGGTGTTATTTTATGACAGTTACAAACACTTTCTGCACAGGTCAAGCCATCGATATTTCTGGTGGCGAGAGAAACTGCGCCGATTTATTTGTGTGGGAATAGGGACGAACCTTGTTAGCTCCCGTGAGTCCAGCTTTCCGAGGCTCCGCTTTCGCTCCGAAAAAACACAACCAGTTCAAATATCACCCCATCAAAAACAAAAAAAGACATTGGCTCAAAAAATTGAACCAATGCCCATTTTATACGCAAGTGTTTTTTTGGGGATTTTCCAATCCCCACCTCTACAATCTGGCGTAGGCTTATACTAAATTCCTACAAAGTGAGAATCAACCTTATCCTTTAGATAAGCAATAAATTCTTCTACCTTCATAATTTGTTGAGGACGACCATCACGGAAACGAACAGCAACAGTGCCTTCATTCATTTCTTTTTCACCAACAACAAGCATATAAGGAATCTTTTGTAATTGAGCAGTTTTAATTTTGCCCTTCATATTGTCAGTTCCATAATCAGCACCAACACGGAAACCAGCATCTTCAATTTGTTTTAGAACAGAAGCAGCATAATCATTAAAAGTTGGAGCAACAGGAATCATTGCAACTTGTTGATAAGAAAGCCATGCAGGTAAAGCACCAGCAAAGTTTTCAATCAAAATACCGATAAAGCGTTCTAGAGAACCTAAAACAGCTCTGTGAAGCATTACAGGGTGGTGCTTTGCGTTGTCGCTACCAATGTATTCAGCGTTTAGTCTTTCAGCAGAAGGAAGCTGATAGTCAACTTGGATAGTACCACATTGCCAAGGACGACCAAGAGCGTCAATCAAAGTGAATTCTAGTTTTGGACCGTAGAAAGCACCTTCACCAGGTTGAAGCTCATATTCAAGACCACATTTTTTACAAGCGTCAGCAAGTGCGTTTTCAGCTCTATCCCAGTCTTCGTCAGTACCAACACGTTTTTCTGGACGAGTAGAGAATTTTACAACAACCTTATCATCAGTGAAACCAAAATCCTTGTAAATATCCTTTAACAAAGCACAGAATTTTGCAACTTCTTCTGGGATTTGGTCTTCAGTACAGAAAATGTGAGCATCATCTTGAACGAAACCGCGAACACGCATAATTCCGTGCAAAGCGCCACTAGCTTCGTTACGAGTACAAGAACCAAATTCTGCCATACGCAAAGGCAAATCCTTGTAAGAACGAAGTCTGTTTTTGAAAATTTCAACGTGTCCAGGACAGTTCATTGGCTTGAGGGCAAATAAACGCTTTTCACTTTCAGTGATAAACATATTTTCCTGATATTTTGCCCAGTGACCACTTCTTTCCCAAAGAGTACGTGGCATAACAAATGGAGTATTTACTTCCACATATCCATCTTTTCGGATTTTTTCACGAACATAATCTTTGATAATAGAATAAAGCATCCAGCCATTTGGGTGCCAGAAAATTTCACCAGGATTTTCTTCATCAATATGGAAGAAATCAAGTTCCTTACCGATTTTTCTGTGGTCACGCTTTTCAGCTTCTGCAAGCATATTCAAATATTCTTTTAACTCGTTTGGCTTTTCCCAAGCAGTCCCATAAATACGAGTTAGCATTGGGCGCTTAACATCCCCACGCCAATAAGCTCCAGCTGTTTTCATCAACTTAAAGCTTTGAGAATTGATTTCTTTAGTGTTTGCCACATGAGGACCACGACACAAATCCATGTATCCATCTTGAGTGTAGATAGAGATTTCTTCGCCCTCTGGCATTTCATTGATAAGTTCAATTTTGTAAGGTTGGTCCGCAAAAAGCGCTAAAGCTTCATCTCTAGAAACAACTTTGCGTTCAAAATCGTGATTCCCGCTTACAATGCGGCGCATCTCTTTTTCGATTTCAGCTAAATCTTCTTCTTTGATAGGACGACTTAATTCAAAATCGTAGTAGAAACCATTATCAATAGAAGGTCCAATAGCAACCTTACTTCCTGGAAACAATTTCAAAACTGCTTCCGCCATCACGTGTGCTGTACTGTGTCTAATCACAGCAAGTCTTTCTTTTTTTTCGCTCATTATAACATCCTTTGGCTCGTAATTACATCTTACGGAAACCGAAATACCATTATAAAGGTAGAAAGCATTTTATTCAATGCAAAAAATCAAACTTGTACTTTACTATTTAGAAATTTTTGGGCCCATTTTTTGCGCCGCAAAAAACCGGGCTTTCCGAGGTTCCGCGTCAAAGCGCTCCATTCCAGCAAAGCTGGAACGGCTACGCCGCCTCTCCAATCCCTTGTCCGAAGAAAACCGGTTTATATAATTTTATTTACATGTTAATTATTTTTATGTTAAAATCAGAGAAGGTGTAAAAAGTGCCAAATCAAATTGTATTTACAAAATGTAAGTTTGTATTGCAAAAATTAGGAGAGTATTTTATGAAAAAATGCTTAAATGTTGTTTTTAGCTTATTGCTATTGTTTTTAGTTGGATTGGGAATTACTTCTTGTGAACAAGAAGCTCCAAAGGTAAACGAAGACGACTTCTTCTATAAAGTAATTAATAGTACAGATGTTGCTTTAGAATTACGTTGTCAGGTAAAGTTTACCGAAGTTGGAAAAGAGGTTATTGCAAAAGAAACTGATTATGTTACCATTAAACCAGGTGCAACTCATATTTTTGACTTTTATTCAAAAGGAATAGAAGATTGTTATGTAGACTTACAATTTAAAAATGGGACTTATGGTTGGAGAAACGTGGTTATCTCTGATTGTACTCGGGAAACAGAATTCTTGAATGCAGGAGATCTTAATGACTGTTCCTCAAAAGTAACAATAAAAGCAATCCCTCTAGCAGAATATGTGGATAATTCTTCCTGTGAATATGTGAATGAAATAACAAATACTACAGGAGAATATATATATGTATATAGTTTTATGGCACCAAAACAAGATAAATGGTCTTGGGCATATAGCTACCGCACAGATTGGGTAAAATTAGCTCCAGGAGAAACTGTTCAATTTAAATATGATAGAATAAGTAATTATGATGAATATAAGCATGGATGTGTTGCAGTACTTAATGTTGGGTTAGGAAAACGAGAAGCTTTTTATTATGATTCATTTGATGCTTCTTTTTGGTTAGAAAAGAAATGGTGTGTGGATGTTAAGTTGAAATCAAATGGAAAATTAGATTTTACATCCCAAAATAAACTTCTTTAACCTTAACTTCCCTCTACATCGAAATTTTGGATAGGCTTTCTCTAAAGTCTATCCAAAATACGAAGCTAACAACAAAGAACAAGAATCTAAAATAAAACTAAAACTTTGAGGTTTCCAAAGGGGAAGCCCCTTTGGTCGTTCTTTTGGGAAAGCGGGGAGCTCGAGGGGTGAAAACTCTTTTTATCGAAAAAAAGGGTTTTCACCCCTCGAATCTATTGACGTAATTTTTTCATTTTGATAATATATTGTACTAGCATTAAATAGGAAGGTTGTTATGTCCAGAAGATGTGAAATTTGTGGAAAAGGCTCATTGAGCGGTAACAAAGTAAGTAAGTCATATAATCATACACGTCGTTTGTGGAAGCCAAATATCATTGAAGTTAAAACAGAAATTGGCGGTACATCAATGACAGTTAAAATGTGTACACGTTGTCTACGCAGTGGTTATGTTACAAAAAAAGTGTAATTACATACTTTTTTCAGAAGACGCCCTCTCCAGAGAAATCTGAGATGTGGGCGTTTTTTTTTGCTCTAATCTTTACATCAAATCAAATTTATCGTTTATAATAAAAGTAAATCCAACTACATATTTTTAACATCAAAAGAGGGATAACATGACAATCTATGAAAACATTAATCGCTTAGTATCTTATGGCTTAAAGACAAAACTTTTTCCAAATGACGATAGAATTTTTATTCAAAACAAGTTGTTAGAGTTATTTAACCTAGACGGATTTGATACCTACGATGAAGCTCAAAATCTTCCAAATGTGGAAGTTACTGATTTAGAAAACATCCTAAAAGAAATGTTAGACTACGCCGTTTCTGAAAACCTAATTGATGATAACATTGTGGAAAAAGACTTATTCGATACAAAAATAATGGGGCTTTTGCTTCCATCTCCTTCTGTTGTAAGAGAAAAATTTGACTCTCTAAAAGCAAAATCCCCAAAAGAAGCAACTGACTGGTTTTATGACTTCAGTTGCAACTCAGATTACATTCGTCGATATAGAATTGCAAAAGACGTAAAATGGAAAACATCCACAGAATATGGTGAACTTGATATCACCATAAATCTTTCAAAACCTGAAAAAGATCCAAAAGCTATAGCCGCAGCTCGTAACGCAAAACAGGGTGGATATCCTGCTTGTCTTTTGTGCAAAGAAAACGAAGGTTACGCTGGTCGCTTAAATCATCCTGCTCGACAAAATCACAGAATTATTCCTGTGAAATTAAACGGGGAAGACTGGTTTATGCAATATTCGCCTTATGTTTACTACAACGAGCATTGTATCGTTTTTGATGCAGGACATGTTCCAATGGTGATTTCAAGAGAAACTTTTGTGCGACTTTTAGATTTTGTTGAAGAATTTCCACATTACACAATCGGTAGTAATGCAGATATTCCAATTGTTGGAGGCTCAATTTTAACTCACAATCACTTCCAAGGTGGAAATTATGTTTTTCCAATGGCTCGGGCTGAAATTATCGAAGAGTTTAATATCCCTGAGTTTAAAGGCGTGAAATGTGGAATTGTAAACTGGCCAATGAGTGTTATCCGAATTGATTCAAAAGACAAGGACAAATTGATAGAAGTTGCTTCTTATATTTTGGATAAATGGCGAGGTTACACTGACGAAAAGGCTTTTATCTTTGCAGAAACTGATGGGGAACCTCACAACACAATTACGCCGATTGCCCGTCGCCGAGATAATATGTACGAACTTGATTTAGTTTTGCGCAACAATATTACAACTGAAGAACATCCACTTGGCGTTTATCATCCTCACGCTGAACTTCATCACATCAAAAAAGAAAATATTGGTTTAATCGAAGTTATGGGATTGGCAGTTTTACCATCTCGTCTAAAATCCGAACTTGCAGAGTTGGGTAAAGCAATGCTTGAAAATGCTGATATTAGCAAAATCGAAAATCTAAAAGCTCACGGTCCTTGGGCAGAAGAAATCAAGGCTAAATATCAAGATTTATCCAAGAATAATATTGATGAAGTTCTAAAAAAAGAAACAGGTCTTGTATTCAGTAAAGTTTTACAAGACGCTGGAGTTTACAAAAACTTAGAGGATTTTAATCGCTTTATTGATATTTTGTAATTTAGTTACAATTTGCGCACAAGCCCCAAAGGTTTGTTTGCATTTTTGAAATTGAAAAGCCTTCTGGGAGTATGTTCTCTGGCAATGAGAAATCCTTGAAAATATCGAAAACTTCTCCGCATTGTGTGCATTTGAAATGTAGATGGTTCGAAATATCAGCATCGAAACGAAGTTCTCCATCTTCAATCGTAACAGTTTGAACAAGCCCACCATCAACAAGTTGTTTAAGTGTGTTGTAAACTGTTGTTTTTGAAAGGGTAGGGATTTCTGGATGCAATGCTTGATAGATTGTGTCTACAGTTGGATGAATTGGATTTTCCACAAGAAATCCATAAACAGCCATTCGCTGAAGAGAAGGTCGAATATTTTTTTCTGATAATTTTTCGATAATAATATTTTGATTCATAAGCATATAATAACCATTTTTGCTAAAAATCGGCAAGTTGTATTGTCTTTAAATTGGCAATCTATTGTTGTAGGTAAAAAAGGCTGTTTAGAAGCTTTTTTTCGGTGTACATTTTTTCTTATCTTCTAAACAACCTATAATTTCAAATAATGTTAAACAACTTTTTTATTTAAAATAGCGTTCCAATAATCCTTTAAAACCAGCACCGTGACGAGCTTCGTCTTTTGCCATTTCGTGCACTGTATCATGAATAGCATCGTATCCAAGTTCTTTTGCACGTTTTGCAAGCATTAGTTTGCCTTCACAAGCGCCACCTTCTGCAGCTGTTCTAAGTTCTAGGTTGCGTTTTGTAGATTTTTCTACAACTTCTCCTAAAAGTTCTGCAAACTTTGCAGCGTGTTCTGCTTCTTCAAGTGCATAACGTTTGAAAGCTTCCGCGATTTCTGGATATCCTTCTCTGTCAGCTTGGCGACTCATTGCAAGATACATACCAACTTCTGTACATTCGCCCATGTAATTATCTTTCAAGCCCTGTACAACTTCGGCATCTAAACCTTGTGCAACACCGATTTTGTGTTCATCTGCCCAACCTGCAAAAGCTGCTTTTTCGTTAAACTTATCTTTTGAAACCTTACATTGTGGACATTGATCTGGAGCTTCATCTCCTGTGTGAACATAACCACAAACACTACATACCCATTCTTTCATATTAATTTTCCTCCGTAAAAATTATTGCTATTTAATTTCGTTAATGATTGTTAATTTGTAATCATTACAAATATGATATTAATATAAACTAATTTGATTGTCAAGAGAATTTTTTACAAAAATTTGATAATTGTGAAAAATCAGTTTAAGATGAAGATAAGTAGAAATCAATTTGTGATTATTTGATATTTTGGAGGAAAAATGAAAGCACTTTTTATCGGCGGAACTGGTACAATTAGTACAGCCATTTCAAAAGCATTGGCAAAGACAGATTGGGAACTTTATCTTGTAAATCGTGGAAACAGAAACAATGAATTACCAGATAATATTCACTTTTTAACCTGCGATATAAATAATGAAAACGAAGTTGCAGCTTTAATAAAAGATATGACTTTTGATGTGGTGGCTGATTTTATCGCTTTCAATGTTTCACAGCTTGAACGGGATTTTAGACTTTTTAAGGGCAAAACAAAGCAATTTATCTTTATTTCATCGGCCTCGGCTTATCAAAAACCTTGTGCAAATTACAAAATCACAGAAGACACATCTTTAATCAATCCATATTGGGAATATTCTCGAAATAAAATAGCTTGTGAAGATTATTTGATGAAAGTTTATCGCGAAGAAAATTTCCCTATCACCATAGTGCGTCCAAGTCACACTTACGATGAGCGCTCAGTGCCACTTGGAGTTCACGGCCACAATGGCAGTTTTCAAAACTTAAAACGCATAATGGAAGGAAAGCCGGTTATTATCCATGGGGACGGAACTTCTTTGTGGACAATTACTCATAATTCTGATTTTGCAAAAGGTTTTATCGGGCTAATGGGAAATATTCATGCTTTGGGTCAAGCGGTTCAAATCACTTCTGACGAGTCAGTTACTTGGAATCAGATTTACGGGATTATTGCGGATGAACTTGGGGTTGAGTTAAAGCCTTATTATGTTTCATCAAGTTTTTTGGCCAGTGTTAGCGATTATGATTTGACCGGTTCTCTAATTGGAGATAAAGCATGTTCTGTGGTTTTTGATAATAACAAATTAAAACGTCTTGTGCCTGATTTTGTGGCTACAGTTCGAGCAGATCAAGGAATTCGCGCCACTATCAAAAATATTTTGGCACATCCTGAATATCAAAAAGAAGATAAGGATTTTGATATTTGGTGTGATAAGGTGATAGAAGCCTTAGAAAAAGCCAAGGAACTGCTAAGATAGCCGATAAACTCTTAATTTATTCGTTAGGATAATAACTTATTTTTTGCTTCCCTTGATTTTTCCGCTTTTAAAGGGTAAAAAAATAGACATGGCAACATTTGTATTGATTATCATTTATATAGCGTTTATTAGTTTGGGGTTACCTGATGGAATGTTAGGGGCTGCTTGGCCAACTATGCGTCTTGGCTTTGGAATGCCTGTTGGTCACGCAGGTTTTGTTTCCTTTATCATCTCTGGTGGAACAATTGTTTCATCTCTTCTTAGCGTAAAAGTGATAAGAAAATTTGGAACCGGGAAAGTTACTGCTTTTAGTGTTTTGTTAACAGCTCTTGGTCTAACTGGTTTTGCTTTGACTCCATCATTTTGGTGGTTGTTTTTGTTTGCTGTTCCACTAGGAATTGGTGCGGGCGCCGTTGATAGCGCTCTAAACGAGTATATTGCTGAGCATTACAAAGCTATCCACATGAATATGCTACACTGCTTTTGGGGAATTGGTGCCGTTACAGGACCTCTTATTATGTCTGGTTTCATCAAAAATACAGCTTCTTGGCGCCCAAGTTATGGTTTAGTGGCGATTATCCAGTTTGTGTTGGTTACAACGCTTTTTTGTTCATTACCAATTTGGAAAAAGTTGGAACATCACCGTAACAATATCGCCCACTCCGAAAATCCTGATAATCATTCTGTAAAAGAGCGAAAATCCACTTTGGAAAGCTTAAAAATCCGCGGCGTAAAAACAGTTTTAATTTGTTTTATGACCTACGCAGCCATGGAATTAATGTTAGGTCTTTGGGGCGCCACATATTTAACATCTATAAAAAATTTTGAGTCAGCAAAGGCTGCGGCTTGGGTTTCCCTTTACTATGGTGGAATCACAGTTGGTCGATTTTTAGCAGCATTTTTATCAATTAAACTAGATAACAAAAAGTTGATAAGACTTGGGTCTGTGATTACCATAGTAGCTGTCGCATCAATGTTAATCGGTCTTTTCTTGAAAAAAGGTGATGTTTTCACTCTTGGTGGCTTTGTGTTGTTTGGCTTAGGATGTGCTCCCATTTATCCTGCAATGCTTCACGAAACTCCAGAACGATTTGGCAAGGAAAATGCTCAATCAATTATGGGATTTCAAATGGCTGTGGCATATTCTGCAAGTACAGTTTTACCGCCGCTTTTCGGTCTTGTGGCTTCTGCTACAACTCCAGCGCTTTTACCTTGGGTTTTGGCAGGATTTGTAACAATCTTTTACATTTTTTCAGAAAGTTGTACCCGAATCTTTAAAAGATAAATATATTTAATCTATGGACAAAAAATTGAACAAGATTTTCGAATATCTAGAATGGCGAGGTGATTTAGATTTTGATGCTTCGCCTTTTAATGAAGTTGATGCAGGAATTTTATGTTTGCTTTCTTATCTTGATTTTACTGGATTAGTTCCAAAAGAATTTTCTGGAGAAACTTATAGCATCAAAAAAATTGACTCATTGTATTTTGGAAGAGCTTTGCCTCCAGATCTTCGTGTAATTGACTTATTACGGGCATGTGGAAAAACTCGTCGTTTTGGTGATATTTTAACTTATGGACACGTTTCAAAACTTGATGGCGAAGAAGAAAAACAATTTTGTGGTATAACCTTTGTTCTTCCTAGTAAAAAGAAAAAAGCGTGTATAATTTTTCGTGGCACTGATGTAACTTTAATTGGCTGGAAAGAAGATTTTAATATGATTTTTACATATCCTGTTCCTTGCCAAGAAGAAGCACTTTTATATCTTGAAAAATCCACTGCCGCTATGAAAAATTTTGAGCTTTGTTTAGCGGGCCATTCAAAAGGCGGAAATGCTGTAATTTATGCAAGTAGTTTGTGTAGTCAAAAAGCATTTAATCGTCTTGAAAGGATTTATACCTTTGATTCTCCGGGCTTTGATAAAGACCTAGTTGATACTAGCATTTTTTCTCGGGTAAACTCCAAACTCAAATCCTTTGTACCTAAAGACTCCGTAATCGGAATGTTGATGGAAAATCCTTCTTCGTATACCGTTGTCGAAAGCGATGCCTTTGGATTTATGCAACATGATATTTTTTCATGGGGAATAAAATGCAATTCATTTTTCAAAAGAGATTGTCTAACATCCTTCAGTGTTAATGTAAAAAAGACAATGACAAAATGGCTTGAACTTTTGGATTTGAACCAACGGCGGGATTTTGTAAACTCATTATTTAGGATTTTAGAAGAATGTAATATTTACGAAGTTCGGGATTTTGAGAAAATCTCCTTTTCAACTGTTGTGACTGCGCTAAAGACTTTTTCTGACTTAGACTCTACTTCAAAAGAGTGCGTTCTAAAAGCTATCGGTTTGTTTTTCAAAGCAGCCCACGATAAAAACGACATGGATTTCGAGTAACTTGTTTTGTAAATCCCCTTAGGCAATAAAAAAGGGTCTATCCAAGAAGCGAAAACTTCGGATAGGCCCAAAAGCAACAACAATCTATGAATAATTTTATAGATTCATCAAAATTATTTACTAATTACAGAATGTTTTCTGAAATCACTTGGTGTCATTCCTTTGATTCCTTTGAAAACACGTGTAAAATAGTTCATATCGCTAAATCCAACAAAAGAAGCCACATCTTCAATACTTGCATTACTTGTTTCAAGCAACTCAATAGCTTTATCAACGCGACGTTGGTTGATATAGGTTGATATTGATTGTTTTGTTTCTCTGTTAAACACAGCTGATAAATAGTTTGGACTCACGTTAATAGCTGAAGCGATTTCTGGTAAGTGAATATCAGAACTTAAGTGAGTATTTATATAGTTCAAAGCTTGTCTAACCATTGGTGTGTATTTGATTAGAGAATGCTTTGAAACCAATGTACAGTATTCTGTAATAAAGGTTTCCTGCATTTTGTGCAATTCATCAACACTGTTTGAATCTTCAATAGCAGAAATAATCTGATTTGATAGACTTTCAATATACAATGGATGAACGTAAGCACGTTCGGCTGCCTTTCGCAAAATTGTATTGTGAATAATACAGTTGTTTTTTGTATTTCGTAGAGGATCTTTTACTCTGCGGATATTTTCCATTTCCACACGCAAAATACGCCAAGTTTGCATAGCCCCAACGCTGTTTCCCTGTGTAACATCAGCCTGCATTCTTGTTTCAAGAGAGTAGCGACGTTCTGCTTGTGCCATGTAGATATGTTCTTCTTCCACATAGTAATTTGTTGGGTCAACTTTTTTGTTTGAGCCAAATGGGAAAACAGTTCTACATTCTGGTTCATCTGTGATGTCGTAAAGTTGTCCAAGACAAATACGTAAAACTGTTACAACTTTTGAAGTTGAACACACAGGAACAGAGTGATAAAACATTTTTAGTGGTGTTGTATATGAAGCCTGTAAACTGTTTCGTAACAATGCTTTTTGAGTAATATTTTCTGGTGGTTGAGAAGGAAAATATGGCCCTAATGCAAGAAATGATCTTTTTCCATCAATTTCTGGTAGTTTGATAACAGCCCATTTTAGAAAAAAACAATCTTCAATATCATAAATTGTCTTTTCAGGGATAGTATTAAAATACTTTAAAATTGAAGAAGGTGTGTAAGATGTTCCTGCCATAGATGGGGCAAGTTGATTAAAAAAAACTTCTGCTGATTCTTCAGAATCTTCTATCTCCGTTACATGTAGAGATAGTAATGTTTCAATGTATTCTTTGGTTATTTCAATAATTTTTTTCATAAGGCTACTTACATATATTGTAAACCAAGGTTGAAGAAAAAACAAGGAAAAGTGTAAAAAAAATGCCTTTTTTGTAAGATTTTCACAAAAAAGGCATCCTTTATAAAAAGTTTGTTATCTTGCGTATTCAATGATGCGTGTTTCGCGTATCATTGTGATTTTTATACGTCCAGGATAACGTAAATCAGATTCTATTTGTTTAGCAATATTTCTTGCTAGGTCTTTTACTTCAACCTCTGGAATCTTTTCGTTATTAACTAAAACACGTAATTCGCGACCAGCTTGAATAGCGTATGCTTTTTCAACACCTGTGAAGCTTTCTGCAATAGTTTCTAGGTTTTCAAGACGTTTTACGTAGTTATCGATTGTTTCACGTCTTGCACCAGGTCGTGCTGCAGAAATAGCATCTGCGATTTGAACGATAATAGCTTCGATACTTGTTGGTTCAATGTCGTTGTGGTGTGACCCAACAGCATTTACAACTTTTGCATCTTCGTTCATCTTACGAGCCATATCCATACCAACTTCTGCGTGGTTCTGGTCTGAATCGTTTTCAGCACCCTTACCAATATCGTGTAGTACGGCGGCGCGTTTTGCAAGTTCTCTGTTTGCTCCAATTTCTGCAGCAAGCATACCTGCGATAATAGCAACTTCTTTTGAGTGGTTTAGAACATTTTGACCGTAACTTGTTCTGAAGTACAAGCGACCAAGTGCTCTTACACCATCTTGGCTCATATTGTGAATTCCAAGGTCGAATAGAACTTTTTCACCTTCTTCGTAAATCTTGTTTTGGATTTCACGAGTAACTTTTTGCACGATTTCTTCGATACGTGCTGGGTGAATACGACCATCTGAAATCAAACGTTCTAGAGCAACTTTTGCGATTTCTTTTCTGACTGGGTCAAAACAAGAAATAACAACTGCCTCTGGAGTATCATCAATAATGATATCAACACCAGTTAAAGTTTCTAATGTACGAATGTTTCGTCCTTCACGTCCAATGATTCGACCTTTCATCTCGTCACTTGGAAGTGAAACTGTAGCAACTGTAACGTCGCTTGTTGTTTCTGTTGCAATTCTTTGAATTGTAGAAACCAAGATTTCTCTTGCTTTTTTTTCTGAAGTAAGTTGTGCTTCTTGCTCAATTTTGTTCAAAAGTGCTTGTGCATCATGTCTTGCTTCGTTTTCTAGATTTTGAATAATGAGATTTTTTGCTTCTTGTGCTGTTAATCCCGAAATTCTTTCTAATTCTTGGCGATACTTTTCTTCTTGTGATGCAAGATTTGCTTCTTTTTCTGAAATCTGTTGTTCACGGGCAACAAAATCCTGTTCTTGCGCATCTAATGTTGCCATGCGTTTGTCTAGAGTTTCCTCTTTGACAGTTAGACGTCTTTCATAACGTTGAAGCTCACTTCGTCGCTCACGGTTCTCCCGTTCCTGCTGATTGCGTTCCCGAATGAGTTGATCTTTCGCTTCTAATAAAATTTCCTTTTTTTGTGCTTCTGCTTCTTTTATAGCATCTTGTTTTACACGTTCTGCCCTTTGTTCGGACGCAGATAGTTGAAATCTGGCGTAAAGCCAGCGAATAGTCCATCCAAGAACAAGTCCAGCAACAGGGAGGATTATGTATAATACTAAAGGCAGCATATTTTTCCTCCATGCTAGATTAGTTCAAATATAAGAATACCATAGCAAATGGTCATTTGTCAAATAGAAACGATTTTTGAGAAAAAGTTGAGAATAATGTAATTATTTTACTAATAATAAAATATAAATAAATTTACATTCTGAATTCTTCACCAAGATAAATTTTTCTTGCTTGTTCAGAATTTAAAATATCATCCTTTTGGCCTTGTGCTAGAATCTGTCCGTTGCTGACGATTATGGCGCGAGTGGTAATTTCTAGAGTGTCTCGAACGTTGTGGTCTGTAATCAAAACACCGATTCCTCGGGTTGAAAGAATTTTTATCATATTTTTGATGTCGGCAACTGCAATTGGGTCAATTCCTGCGAAAGGCTCGTCTAGCAAGAGAAATTTTGGTTCCATTGCAAGAGCACGAGCAATTTCTGTTCTACGGCGTTCACCACCAGATAGGGAGTAGGCTTGTTGTTTTGCAAGGCGAGTTATAGAAAATTCTTCAAGCAAGGAGTCTAGCTTTTCTTTTCGTTGAGCCTTTGTTAAATCAGGACGATTTTCCAAAACTGCCCAAATATTTTCTTCTACAGTAAGTTTTTTGAAAACAGATGGTTCTTGAGGAAGATATGAAATTCCAAGTTTTGCCCGTTTGTACATTGGAAGTTTTGTGATATTTGTGTCGTCAATGAAAACGCTACCAGTGTTTGGACGGTAAAATCCTACTATCATATAGAATGTTGTGGTTTTTCCAGCCCCGTTTGGACCTAGCAAACCTAAAACTTCTCCTGTGGTCATAGAAAAGTCTATGCCTCGAACAACTTCTTTTTTTCCAAAATTTTTGTGTAAGTCTTTAATTATTAGGTTGCTCATTATTTTCCTCTTGTATTTCTTCTTGTTTTTCTTCTTTTTTGTCTACAACAGAACCTCGAACTTTTCCATCAAGGATGATTTCTTCAGTTTCCATGTTTAGAGTGATTTCTTGTGCAGAAAAAGTGTCTTCATCTCTAAGGATTTTTGGATTTCCAGATAAATCAAGCATTTGTTCGTTTTTTTTGTAAATTGCCAAAGTTCCAGTACAAACTGATGATTTATGGTTTATAACAACATTTATTTGCATTGTAGCGATTTCGAGATTTTTGTCGTATTCTACAATACTAGCTGTTGCAGTGATTTCGTTATCACTATCGTCGATGGTAACGTTGTCTTTTAGCAAAACGATTCCAGTGTTTTGGTTGTATTCAAGAGAGTTGCAGGAAAATGAAAAGTTTGTTTCCTTGTATTTTCCGGAGATATTGCCTTTTGCAGTGATGAAATCATAATCATCACCTTTTAGAGAAATTTCATCAGCAAAAAGTTCTAGTTCTTCGCTTTCAATCCAAGCATTTCCTTTTAAAATTGTGGAAGTGTTGTTATCTCCTACAGAACCTTGCATAGAATTTGCCTTAAAACTGATGGTTCCTGAGAATGCGAAAAAAGTCATTGCGAAAATGCAAAGAGATAAAAGCAGTTTTTTATTTTTTAGTAGTAATTTCACCAGAAACTTCTCCTGTAAAGTTAAAAGAGTGATCAAAGCCACTTCCTGAAAATCCGTATCCTTGGATGCTGAATTTTGTGTCTCCCTCAGAAGTAATAAAAACCTGAGATTCACTAGGATTTTTTATTTCTGTTGTAAGTTGCTCCGATTCATCGTCCCATTTTATGCTATTGGCTGTAATCGTGATATTTTTTTCAAAACTTTTGATTATTATGTTATCAAATAAATAATATAAGCCTGTTTCTAGGTTTGCTGATAAAAGATTGCCTTTCCCTTCAGCAGATTTTTTCCCATCTTTGTTAAACAATTCAAAGTTGATATTTTTGGCGTACATTGTATCTTCACTGGCGTACTGTTCGATGGTGGAAGCAGAGATTTCCATATTCAAATTGCCTTCATTAATTCTGAAATATTTTGGATTTGTAAAAACAAATTCTGGTGATTGAGATGTTAGTTGATCTTCAGAATTATAGTTTAATGAACATGAACTAAGAAAAATCACCAAGAGAAAAAAATAAACATTATAAAATTTTGTATTTTTGAAAGATTTCTTAAATATCATCCTATTAAAATTATCATTAATAAAATGGTTTTTCAAGGTGTGGATTTTAAAATTACAAAATTTAACTACTTGTCATAGATGTTAATAAAGGTTATCATAATAATATGAAACATATTGCAGAGCTTAAAGTTCGTTCTTATGAATGTGATTCCTACAATCACGTAAATAACTCAGTTTATCTAAATTATTTGGAATTTGGTAGAATGGAATTTTTACATGCTATCAATTTTGATTACAAGGGAATTGTTGCAGCAGGATATTATCTTTATGTAACTCATGTTGATATTTACTATAAAGTTTCAGCTTTTTTAGATGATATTTTGGAAGTTTCTACAGAATCTGTAAAAATGGGAAAAGTTTCTGGAGAATTTAAACAAGTTATAGCAAAAAAAGATGGTACAATTTGTGCAGAAGCAACTGTAACATGGGCTTGTGTGTCAAAAGACGGGCGACCTTCAAGAATTCCTGAAGAGTTTCTTGTTCCGGGATTAATTCCTGAAAAAAACTGATAGCGAGGTAATAATATATGAAAGTTTTTGTTTACATAGAAATGGCAATTAGCATTATAAGTGTGGCAGTTGTTATTTATGGAGTATTGCTTTCACTTATCGCATTTATAAAAACTGAATTTTCACGAGTAAAGGGCAAATATTCGATTTTGCGCGTTCGTATAATTCGTGCGGATTTGGGAACTTATCTTTTGTTAAGCCTCGAATTGTTGATTGCGGCCGACGTTATCAAAACAATTTTGGAACCTGGTATCCAAGAGTTGATAATTCTAGCTGGTATCGTTTTTTTGCGTACAATTTTATCATTTTTCTTAAACAAAGAAATTCAAGAAATTGATAAAGAAAGAATCGAGCATCCTGAAGCTTTTACTGATTTATAATTTTGCCAAAAATGAAAAGAAAATTCACTTTTAACAGTTTTCTCTATTTTTGTATTTTCCTAATTCTTTTGATAATAATAATTGGGACATTTTTGGTTTTCGTAGTGGATTTATTTTCTGCGGAAAAATCTGATGTAAAATCAACTGTGGCAGAGCAAATCCAATTTGATAATCAGGAAATCTACAAAAAACTTGGGAAAATTCGCAGTGTAACGAAAGACGGAATCCCACTTGTGGTAAGTGTTTACTTTCCATTTGATAAAAATGATACAGCGTTTTATGAAGAAATTTCTGTGAAAAATGAAAGCATAAAATCTATGATTTCTGGATTTTTTGTAAATTACACTTTGGATGAGTTGAAATCTAAGGGCGAAAACTTTGTAAAATTAGAATTGCTAAAAAAAATAAATAGCAATCTTGTTTTGAGTCAAATTAAAGAAATCTATTTTGAAGAATACGTTTTTTTTGATTAATATATGCAACCTTTTTTGTTAAATTCTGTCTAATAAATGAAGACAAAAAGCAAAAAAGGTTAATTAAGTCTTATTTTGGAGGAAAAATATGGAAGCACCAGTAGCAGCACAAGTTATTTTGGCGATTGTACCAATCGTTGGAATTGTTATTGGCGGAATATTGATTTTTTTCTATCTTCTATGGCGACATAGACAAATTTCTCTACAAGTAAAAACTGGAAATTATAAACCTTCTAAATTCAATTTGAAGATTTTTTCTCTTTTACTTGGGATTTTGTTAACCGGTATTGGATTAGTTCTTACATCTTTTTTTGCTTTGATGAATGGTCTTTCTTATCAGGTGCTTGGAGGACTTATTCCATTTTCATTGGGCATTTGCCTTTTGATTTTTTATAAGTTTTATCCAGAACAGACTGTTGAGAATGCTTAGCGAAAAAAATATCCCGGATGAAAAACTTATTTCTGCGATAAAAAGAAGGAACTCTAGAGCATTTGCTTTGTTGGTTAGTAAATATCAACTAAAAGTTAAATCTTTGGGACTAAGTTTTTTTCGGAATAGTACAGATGCCGAAGATTTTGTGCAAGATGTTTTCATCAAAGTGTACACTTGTATTGACAGTTTTCGTGGTGATTCTCAGTTTTCAACTTGGCTAATGCGAATTGCTTATAACACAGCTATAAATTCTGTGAAACGAGCAAAAGACTATTTGCCTTTGAATGAAGGATTTGAAATTGAAGATTCTGGGTTAAATCCAGAAGAAAAGCAGTTGCGAAAACTTACTGTTCAAGCAGTCCAAGAAACCTTGAAGGAAATTCCTGAAAAATTTGCTGTTTGTCTTGATTTATATTTTTTCTATGATTTTTCATATATTGATATAAGTGAGATGTTGGATTTGCCAATAAATACGGTAAAATCCCACATTTTTAGAGCAAAGAAGTTGATGAAGTCAAAATTGGAGGCTGTTTTATGAGTAAGAGCAAGTGTAACGAAATTATGGATGATTTTTTGCTTTTGGACAAAAATCAAAAAATTCCTTTGAAAATTACTTTGCATTTGTTGGCTTGTAAAGAATGTCGTACTCAGGTTAGATTATGTTCTCTTGCGGAAAAAGCTAGTGCAAAACCGCTAAATGCAAAGTTGCCATTGGACAATGATGCTTTGGTTTCTATTATGTCTAAAATTGATAAAAACTATTCTGGAACCACAGGTAAAATTCGCCATGTAAGCTTGGCAAACTGGATAATCAGTGGAGTGGTGATGCTTGTTTTGATGCTGTTCTATGGAATTCAAACCGTTTCTCTAAATTCTACACCTATGGTTGTACCGTTTTATTTGTGTTTTGCTGGAATCGTGTGTGTATATTGTGCTTTGTTTGTGGGAAGTAATTTGGACTTTTTTGTGAAGTTGTTTGACACAAAGCCAAATGGTTCTGTGACCTAAAAAAGTATAAGTGAAAGCTAGAAAAAAAGCCACGATGTTGTTTATCGTGGCTTTTTGCGTTATTTCGGTTCTACAATGTTTGAAGAACCGAAACAAAGGTGAGTCAAGGGTTTAAGTGAAACGTCCCTTGACTACCTGTATTTAAGATTTTGAAGATGTTCTTGATAATCAGGAATTGCTGATTCTAGTTCTTCTAGAGATGATTTTTCAACTTTGTATGGCTTGAAATCTTTTTCATTAATTTCAAATACAAAATAAACTGAAACCTTTACTTTGTTGAAAAGTCCTTTTTTGTAGGAAGAACCAACTCCATAATTTAAATCTGAAAACTGATACATAGAATAACCTTCTGATCCTGAACCATTTTCTGAATCATAATATGCTAATCGTTCTATGCCGTATGTAAATCCGTCTGTTTTCTTTGTTGGTTCATAAATATATTTTTCATCGACGATATAGAAAAATGTAAGTCTATCATCATTTTCAAATTTGTAAACATTACCAATTTTGTTTTGGAACTCTTTTTTGTAAGTAACGATGATATTAGCATCTTTTAGTGCTGGAAGATTATCAACATCAACATGGGCTTTTAATTCGTCTTTTGTTAGGATAGTAACAGAACTTTCATCTGCTTTAATGTTTGTGTTGATTAAGAAACTGAAAACTTGTTTTTCATTTACTGAAAATTCTGTTTTAGAATCAGTTAGATAGTAATCGATTATTTCGTATCCCCTTTGTTTTTTAGGGGCTTTGATTTCATATCCACTTTTATCAAATTGGATGCCATCTCTAAAACACCAGTAATAAAGTTTTTTATTTTCAATTAATAGAAAATATTCTTCGTTTACAGCAGAATATTTCATACAAATTGCTTCATCTGGATTGTAATTTGTTCCGCCTCCAATAGATTCTCGAGTTACAGTGTTTTCCTCTGTTGCCCATAAAGTAACCAAAGAAACAAGCATGATAATTAGTGTAAGTAGTCGTTTTTTCATTTTTTTCTCCATTATTTTAATTTTGTAAAATTATTATATCACATAATGTGGAAAAATGTCAAAAAAAAAAACGATTTTTCGTAAAATATACTGTTATTTGGAGGATGAAAAAAAGCCAGAGTTTGTGCACTTCAAACAAACTCTGGCTTTTTTCGTTTATGGGTTTGGGGTATGCTAGTTCCATAAAACTTGTGGATTAACTGCTACGCCGTTTTTGTAGATGGTAAAGTGTAGGTGAGGACCGGTACTTAATCCTGTGCTACCAACTTTTCCGATGATAGAAGATGTAGTAACGTACTGGCCAACGCTTACGTTGATTTTGCTCATGTGAGCATACAAAGTTTTATATCCTGAGTGGTGGCGAACAATTACGTAGTTCCCGTAAGTATCACTCCATCCAGCTGTTGTAACTGTTCCAGCTAAAGCTGCGTAAATGTTTGTACCTGTTGAACAAGCCATATCAATTCCGCTGTGATAACTTCGTTGACCTGTAAATGGACTGTTTCTCCATCCAAAATATGATGAAATATAGTACCAAGCTTTAATTGGTCGCTTGAACAAATCTCCATTGATTTCTTGACGAGTAACCCAATCAAGTTCTGCATCTGGAACGAAAAGTGTTGTTCCCGCAGTCAAAGAAATTGTTGAATCAATATCGTTTACGTAGCTACATTTTGCTGCATCAACTTTGTAGCTTTGTGCAATTTTTTCGATAGTTTCCCCATCTTCTCGCACAGTGTAAATTATCCCCGGAATATTTGGGATTCTAAAATAATCTCCTGGATGAATGGCCCGAGTTTGGCGAATATTGTTTACACTGATAATTGTGTCCTGTGTGATGCCAAAGTTTTGTGCCAAAATTCCAACCATATCCCCTTGCTTAACGCGATAAACTGTGTATGTAAGTGATGGATATGGTTCTGTTGTTTCTTCGGAAATGGTTTCAGGTGCTAAAATCGCTGCTGCTTCAGAAGCACTTTCAAATCCTCCAACGCCAGACATTGTATCAACTTTGTTTCTGAGTTTTGGAAACTTGATTTCACTAATATCAATATTTGCAAGAGGTTTTTGTTCAACAAATTTTTCTTTTGTATCGCATGAAAAAAGAGAAAATGAAATTAATAGAGCACAAGAAAATTTTAGTAGATTTTTCATTTTTTATTTATTCCCACAAGGTAAGTTTCAAAACTTTCAGTACGACAGGCTTCTGGCTTAAATCCCTTTGCTTGAACAAAGATTTCTCTCATTTTTTTGAGAAATGCTTGTTGGTCGCCACCTTGGAAAATCTTTACAACAAAGTTTCCACCGGGTTTAAGCATTTGTTCTGCATAAAAAATTGCCAATTCCACAAGACCAGAAGATCCTGCTTGGTCAACAACCTTATTTCCTGTAGTTTTTGGTGCTGCATCACAAATTACTGAATCGTAAGGACCAAGTTCCAAAGCCTTTTTGCGTATTTCTTTATCGTACAAGTCACCTTGGAAAAAAGTCAAGTGTTCACTTTTAACATCTTTCGAAAGTGGGTTTATATCAATAGAAGTAACGTGGCCAGTTCCATCAAGGGTGCGTAATGCAAAAACTGTCCATGAGCCTGGAGATGCGCCTAAATCAAGAACTTTAAATCCTTTCTTTAGCATACCAAATTTTTTATCTATTTCTTGCAATTTATAAACGGAGCGAGCAGGGTAGCCTTCTTTGAAAGCTTTTTGGCTCCAAAAGTCTGGTTTTTCGTAACTATTCATATATTCTCATTATCGGCATTTAATGTTATAATTTAAGTAATATGAAAGAACAATTTACACAAAGATTGAAAAAAATAGAAGATGTTTTGACAAAAAAATTGCCAGAAAATTTTTCATCAGATTGGCAATGGGGATTTTTTAACACATCTCCAAATAATGAATTTTCTCAAAATGAAGTTGAAAAACTTGTAAAGCCTTGTCGTGAGCTTTTATCACTTGGCGGAAAAAGATGGCGTCCTCTGCTACAAGTTCTTTGTGCAGAATATGTGCTTTTGAATAGTGAAAAATCCCAAGACCATAGCACAAAAAATACTATGTTAGATAATGCATATAATCTAGTTCCTCTTGTAGAATTTGTTCACACAGCAAGTTTGATTCATGATGATATTGAAGATGGTGCAGATACTCGTCGGGGAAAACCTGCAACTCACATCACTTATGGTGTGGACGTGGCCATAAATGCTGGAAGTTGGCTTTATTTTGCAGCGCCAGAGGTTTTGGAAACTTTACCACTTGATGACAAGTTGAAAATCAGTTTGTACCGCACTTTTATGACAGAACTTCGTCGCCTTCATCTTGGGCAATCAATGGATATCAACTGGCACAAAAACAAAGCATATATTCCTTCAAAAGATGAATATATGACAATGGTGGGATTGAAAACTGGTACTTTGGCAAGTCTTTCTGCAAAAATCGGTATGATATCTGGAGGTGCTTCTGAAGACGATGCTGGAAAGATGGCAGAAATTGCCCGAAAAATTGGAATCGGTTTTCAGGTTTTAGATGATGTTATTAATTTGACAACAGGAAATAAGGGAAAAAAACGGGGAGATGATGTGGTAGAAGGTAAAAAAAGTTTACCAGTTATTCTTCACGTGGAATCAAAGCCAGAAGATTTGGAAAAACTTGTTGCTTGTTTTGAAAAAGCAGGAAAAGAAGGTCCAGAATCTCCAGCTGTAGAAGAATGTATTGAAATGCTAAATAGTTCTGGGGCAATCGAAAAGGCAAAATCAATTAGTAGAGAATTGATAGAAACTGCTTGTTCTGAGGTAAAATCTTTTTATCAAAATGCAGAAATTGGTGCTTTGATTGCAGAATTATTTGTTTCTATGTTGATATAAAGTTGTAAATTAGGAAAAAGAATGGAAAAAGAAGCGTTATTATTAAATGAACAAGCTATAGATTTATCAAATCGTGGAAATTACAAGGAAGCCATAGCTTGTTTTTTAAGTGCCATTCACATTGAAAAAAAGAATTTTCTCTTATGGTATAATTTAGGAATTACTTATCGTGATTCTGGAGATTTGGAAGCTGCAAAAAATGCTTTGTTTCAAGCTCATAAACTAGATTCTTCTAACGAAGAAGTTTTGGAAACTCTTTCTTTGGTTTGTTATACAGCAGAGGATTTGGGAGAAGCTTTTTATTGGGCACGACAAGCCTTAGATATCAATCCAAGAAATGCTAATGTTTGGAATAATATTGGTGTTTATCACTTTGCGGAAAATGATTTTACTTCGGCAGCTGCAGCTTTTGAACGGGCGCTTAGTATTTATCCTCACTATTATGATGCTTTGTTTAACTTAAAAGATGCTTACTTAGAATTGGGCAATAGAGTTGGCGCCAAAGAGTGTGAAGCAAAAATGCGTCAAATTTCTGCAAAAAGGAAAATGTAATGTTTGAGAAAGTTCAGGTAACAAAAATCGAAGACAATCAAGTTGAAGTAGTTCCTCTAATCACTGATGCTTGTATAAATTGTAACAAAGGTTCATGCGGGAAGCGGGGAACACCTTTTTTCGTGGCAAATCCAAAAAAGGTGGAAATAAAAGTAGGTGATGTGGTACTGCTAAAAAATTCTTTGGTTTATCAGTTTTTTCAGGCAATTTTTTCCTTGGTGTTGCCAGTTTTAGCGGCTGTTCTTGGATATTTTCTTATGCCAGAAAAAGAAGTTTTGCAAGTAGTTGGAGTTCTTTTAGGATTTTCTATTACTGCAACTGTAGTAACCGTTGCTTCTCGTTTTTTGCCACCGGCTAAAAGTCAAATTGAAAAGGTGATTTAGGGCGTTTTATGAAATTGATTTTAGCTCCTATGGCAACATTGACTCATCAAGCATTGCGAAAAACTGTGGCAAATTTTGGTGGCGTTGACGAATATTACACAGAAATGATAAATGCCTCCTCTTTGCTTCACGGTGGGTCCTTTGAAAAGTATTACATCTTAAACGACGTAGAACCAGAAAAAACTGTTTGGCAACTTACTGGAGATGAAGAAAATCCTTTGGCAGAAGCTGCTGCTGTGGTGAAAGATTGTGGTGGCATTGGAATTGATATAAACATGGGTTGTGCAGCTCCAGCAATTTACAAGTACGGGGCTGGGATTTCTTGGATGTTAAAGCCTGTTTCAGAAACTTCAAGTATGCTTTCAGCTGTGAAAAATGCCATTGGGGAAAAACGGCTAAGTGTGAAAATCCGTCTTGGAGATGAGGATTTTACTATGGAAAAACTTTTTGCATTTGCAGATATGCTTGTGGGGGAAGGAGTTAGCCAGATTGTTTTACATCCTCGAACAAAAAAGGAAAAATATACCCGACCACCAAAGTATAATTTGCTAAACGAGTTTTGCCAGTATGTGAAAGAAAACCATGCTGGAGTAAGCGTAATTGGAAATGGCGGCGTAAGAGATGTGGCAAGTTATAGAAAACTTTTGTCTGTGGCTCCAACTTTAGATGGAATAATGATTGGTCGGGCCGCAGTGGAAAAGCCTTGGATTTTTGCAGAGCTTAAGAAAAGCGAGAAGGGTTTCCAGGACACTGGGGAAGAGCTTGAAACCGAGATAGATTTATATCAAGTGGCAGAGGGATTTTTGGAAGATTTGTGCCAGTTTCAGCCAAAGGAATTTTATCCAACTCGTGCAAAGCGATTTTTTGAATATTTTATAGACAACTTTTTCTTTGGTCATTCCTTAAAGGCAAAAATCCAAAACACAGATGAAAAATCAGAGCAACTTCAACTTTTGAAAGAATATTTGGAACGGAATCCACAGGAACGGTATAAAAGGGTGCGGGTGTAAGATTGATATAAAACAAGCTGCCTAAAATATTTAGACAGCTTGTAAAAAACTATGCAATCTTAACAGTTAGTCCAAAACTTGCATCAAAGTACATAGCACCAGGTTTTGTGGTAATTGAAACAGAATATTCTCCATCTTCAAATTCAGCAGGAATTTGAAAATCAATAACATTTGTTCCTGTACGTGAAAAACTTTCGATTCTTGTTCTTCCAGTTTCATTTTCAAGGAAAACTCCCTGTTCTGTGTCATCAAAATTAAAAGAAAGATTTCTTCCTCGGATGCGTAATATTTGACCTTTTTGTAAATCTAAGGATTCTGTTTCCTTTGCATTTTGTGTTAAAGAAATCAGCCTATAGATTTTTGGTTCACCAGTTAAATCTGGTGGAAGTTGTTCGTATTCAAGTTTGGAATCAACTTCTTTTTTTGCTTCCTCTGATAACGAAAAAACAATGTTTACTTGATTATTTCCATGACCCAAAGAAAACGAATCTTGAATACTGCTACAAGTTCCAGTTACGTTTGGACGAATACTGCCAAAAGGCAACTCCACTGAATATCCTTTTGTAAGGTATTTTACAACAACTGTATTTAGAATATTTAAAATACCGATATTATCTGCTTCTGTGAAACTGGAATTATAAGCAGCCATTTCTTTTGCAAGTTGCTTTTCTGTTAATGTTTGAGAACATTTTGAACGGAAACAAAATGCATCCATATCTCTTCCTGAAACTAATGTATTTTTAAGTGTTTTAATTTGTACCATGATTTTTTCTCCTATTTTTATGGTAAAAGTGTATTTAGAATTATTTTGGAAAGACTGTCGTCAATACATGACTAGACAAACTTCCCTTTGACATAGGAGAGCTAGTATGATAAAATCCTTTTTGACATTATTTTAGGGTTTGTGATTTTATCATGTAGACTCTCTTTTATGAAAAGCTTTTAAATGCGCTAACATTTAGGAGCTTGTTTTTGTTTTAAAAGAGTTTCATTTTTTCATAAAATCCCTCCTTTTGAAGTTTTTAGTATGGTTTTGCTTTTTCCTTAGTAAATCAAAAATAATTTTCATAAAAAGATAATTGAGTTTAAAAATTGAAAAAATAGTAATGTTGAAAATGAACTAAATAAAAATGCTAAATTCTTGACAAAAAATAGTAAGTTAGTCTTTAAATGGTTAAAAAATCAAAATTCACGTTAAAAAAAATCTTGCTGATAAAAGTTTTGTTCTCTGTCTTAAAAATGCTCAAATGAAAAGAGCTAAAATACTAATTTCCAGTTTCTGTATATTACTTAATTTCAAAAATAGAGATGTTTTATTGCATTCTGAAAATCTCTATATCAACT
>JAZQUR010000038.1:0-8487 GCA_045631425.1 Treponemataceae bacterium
TAAATGTAAAAGAAATAGAAAATTTGGTTTCCGTGCTCGCATGAAGACACGCGGTGGTCGTTTAGTTCTAAAAAGACGACGTGCAAAAGGTCGCTACAAGCTAACTGTTTCTGACGAAAAGAAACCATATTAATTTCTAGAACGGAAAGGAAAAGGGAATTAGCTTGTGTAAAACCGGTCGTTTTACCCGTAATGAACGGGTAAAACGTTCTGAAGAAATTCGGAATTTGTTTAAAAATGGGAAACGAATTACCATACATGGTGCAAAACTATTTCTTTTGCCAAATAATTTGGAAAAGAACAGGATTGCATTTGCCCTTCCTCGAAATTATGGAAATGCGATAAAGCGGAATCGGTGTAAGCGATTAAGCCGAGAAGCTTATCGCAAGCTTAAAGCGCAGTTGCAAACAGGGTTTGACATGATTTTTCTTGTTTATCCTGGTAACGATGTATATGAGACAAGATGTGCGATGCTCCATTCTTTAGTTCAAAAAGCAGGGATTTTAAAAGAATGAAAGGCCTATTGTCTAAACTATTAAAACTTTTTATTCGATTTTATCAAGTCTGTATTTCACCTCTCTTTCCACCTTGTTGTCGCTACTATCCTACATGTTCAAATTATGCACTAAAAGCAATAGAAAAACACGGAGCTTTGAAAGGCTCGTTTTATGCCGCTAAACGTATTATTCGGTGTAATCCTTTTCATGCTGGGGGATATGATCCTGTTCCATAATGCGAAACTGTAGGTATTTTTTCATGGAGAAAACTTTTAACTATGGATAAAAATACAGTTTGGGCCATCGTCCTATCTTGTTTAGTTTTACTTGTATTTACTTTTTTACAACCTATTGTAAATCCTATAACTACTGATTTAACAGCTACAGAAGTTACAGAGGCAGTCGAAGAAAGTGCTATTACAGCAGTTGAGTCTACAAATGTCGAAAATCTAGATTATTTAGATGACGAATATTTTATCGAAGAGAATTTTACTATCACTACAAATAATGTAAAAGTTACTTTTACAAATCGTGGTGGTGATATTATCGGATATGAATTGTTAAATCACAACGATGGTGAAGCACCAATCCAAATGGCTGATAATATTTCAGAAAACAACAGAGCTTTTTCTGTAAGTTTTGGAGATGCTTCAAAGCCAATTATCGAAGACATTTTTAACACAAAAATCATTGATGATTACACAATCGGATTTTATAAACCTTATACAGTAAGAAACTCAGACGGAACAGAAAGTTCTTTTACTTTTGTAAAGCAATATACATTCCTTCCTGATGAATATGTTTTCAAGCTAGATATCCGTGTTGAAAATATTACAAATGCAAAATCATTTAACTTTGATGATGTTGCATATACTTTGAGAACTTCACCTCAAATCGGTCCATATTACGACAAAAAGAAAGATAGATACGAAAATCGTACTTTCATGACTTACAATGGTGAAAAAGTTAAGAAACAAGTTCTTCAAGAAGATGCATCAAAGATTTATGACAAGACAGTTGATTGGACTGGTGTTTCTGGAAAGTATTTTTCTATCTTAGTTGCTCCAATGAACACAGCTTCTATTGGTGATGTTACATATTCAACAGCTTTAGAAATTGATAACTACGCAAATGCACAAGTAAAAATCTCTAGAAATCCAATTATGGATTCATCAGCTTTAGATACATATTACGTTTATGTTGGACCTAGAACCGATTCTGTTTTGGGAATGTATAACAAAGCTGAAAACAATGGTTGGAAACTTTCTAACATCAGATTTGATGATGCTTTACAAACAAGTGGTCTATTTTCTTGGTTGGAAAAAGCTCTAAAATGGATAATGGAAATCTTGTATAAGATTGTTCCAAACTGGGGTGTTTCAATCATTTTAATGACTATTCTTTTAAGATTGGTTTTATTCCCACTTACAAAGAAAAGTACATTGGCATCTTTGAAAATGCAAGAAGTTCAGCCTAGAATGACTGAAATTCAAACAAAATATAAAAACAATCCTGAAAAAATGAATCAGGAAATGGCAAAACTTTACCAAGAAACTGGTTATAATCCTGTTTCTGGATGTTTACCTATGTTAATTCAATTACCATTGATTATTGCTATGTTTAACTTGTTCAATAATTACTTTGAATTCCGTGGGGCAATGTTTATTCCAGGTTGGATTCCAGACCTTTCTGTAGGTGATAGTGTTTATACATTGAATTTTAATCTTCCTTTACTTGGAAATCAAATTCGTATATTGCCAGTTATCTACTTAATATCACAATTGATTTACGGAAAATTTTCTAGTGCTACTACTGCTGGAGCAAATGCAGCACAAATGAAGATTATGATGTATGCAATGCCTATACTATGTTTCTTCATGTTTTATTCTGCTCCATCAGGGCTATTACTTTACTGGACAATCAGTAACTTTTTAACTTTGGTTCAACAGATTTTCTTAAACAAAATCAAGGATGCTAAACAAGCAGAAATGGATGCAAAGAAATCAAAATAGTTGAAATTCTTTTTACGCGAGGTGCGTTATGACATACGAATATGAATCTAAAACAGTTGAAGAAGCAGTTGAATTAGCTGCAACTGAGTTAGGTTTAGAAAGAGATCAGTTTGATGTTGAAATTCTAGAAACCCAAAAGAACACAATCTTTAAAAAAGGGTATGCTAAAATTAGAGTACACACAGATGATTCTCTAAAAACTGCAGCAACTTTCACTTCTGAAGAAAAAGTAGAAAAGAAAGTTTTTGCAAATCTTGTTCCACAAGACGAGTTTGAAACAAAGCTTTTAGATTTCGTGGCAACAATGATTAGAAACATGGGATATGAAGTAACAGTTGATGTAATGTTCCGTGAAGATCACAAACTTGGTATCAAGTTGACTTCTAAAGATTCTTCAATTCTAATTGGTAGAAAAGGTAAAAATCTTGATGCAATGCAACTTCTTGCAAATGTATATGCAGGACGTTTAGGTAGAGAGGATGTTAGAGTAATCCTTGATACTGAAAACTATCGTATTCGCCGTGAAGAAAGCTTGGTAAGACTTGCTTACAACACAGCTGATAAGGTAAGAACTTCAAGAAGTTCAATTTTGCTTGAACCAATGAATCCTTTTGAAAGAAGATTAATTCATACAACACTAAATGATATTGGTGATGTTGAAACAAAGAGTGAAGGCGAAGGACTTTATAAACAAGTTCGCGTTATTTACAAAGGTGTTCGCTAATTTAGTGAAACAAAATGAAGTCAAGGATGTTTTCTTAATGTCCTTGACTATTTTTTAAAATGCAGGGTAAGTAAATATTAATTGGGAATCATGATTATGAAAAAAGCTAAGATTTTTTTATTGATTATGTGTTGTCTTTTTTTTGTGGCTTCACTTTCTGCAGAAAAACTTGGTGAAAATATTTTATTTAAAGATGAAAATATGTCGCCAAAACTTGTTCCAGAATCTTCGATTTCAAAAGAAATTGCTGATTATTGGAAAGATACATACAATAAAAATCCTGTTTTTGTTTGTGAAATGCTTTATGAAATCCCATCAAATGGAGATGATATAAAGGATATTTCGAAAATTTTGCGTTCATTTTCTACAATGGAAGGTATAACTTATTATTCAAACTCCAATAAGAAATATGAAGTTTTGTATGATACATGTTATACAATTTCTGATTTAGAAAATCAGAAAAAGGTTGCTGATAATCAAGAAGAGAATGCAAACGGATTAACTCTTTATATGTTGCAAAATGACAATTCTTTTGGGACTACTCCTTATGAAGTGAAATTTTGGCAAACTGATAATGAGGTTGCTATGAATGCTGTTAGCAAAGGTCCGTTGTATGTAAAATTTGTAAAAGCTGTGAAGGAAGAAAACGTTTGCTTAACATTGTATGCTAAGCAGGAACAACAAAAAATCCTTGTGTACATTTTGGCTCAGGCAGAGTTTGCTTCTGTGCCACTTGTTCAAAACAAAATAAGGGATTCTTTTACGGCAAGAGTGGAAGCATTGTTTAGCTGGTTGGAGGGGCAGTACAATGAAATTAAATAAGTTATTTTTAACAATACTATTGTTTACAACTGTATTATCATTAGGAGGATGTACAGATATGAAAGAGGCTTTAGATTCAATTAAAGGTCAAAATGGTGTTTTCGCAGTGATGGAAACATCAAATGGTGTGATTGCTATTAAATTGCACTATAAAGAAACACCGTTAACTGTAACAAACTTTGTTGGACTTGCAGAAGGTACTTTGGATGCAGCCAAGGGAAAACCTTTTTACGATGGACTAAAATTCCACCGTGTAATTAGTGTTGCAAATGGTGATGGTCAAGACTTTATGATTCAAGGTGGTGACCCAAAAGGAAATGGAACAGGTGGTCCTGGATATAAATTTCCTGATGAATTTGTAAGTTCTCTACGCCACGACGAACCAGGTGTTCTTTCAATGGCAAACTCTGGAACAAACACAAACGGAAGTCAGTTTTTTATCACTATTGTTGAAACTCCATGGTTAGATGATAAACACACAGTTTTCGGAAAAGTTGTTTTCGGGCAAGATGTTGTTGACTCAATGAAACAAGGTGCAACAATCAAAAAAGTAACTATTGTTAGACAAGGTGCTGATGCTGAAGCATTTACAGCAACTCAAGCTGATTTTGATAGAGAATTAGAAATCCGCAATAAAAAACTTGAAGAAGAAAAAATTGCAGCTCGTAAAGCAAAAGAAGAAGCAATGAAAGCTGTAATTGCTGAAATCGAAGAAGATTATCCTGATGCTACAAAAACTTCAGACGGAATTTATTATGAAATCCTAAAAGAAGGAAAGGGAAATCCTATTGGTAGTAGACGTGTTGTAGCAGTTCACTACACAGGTATGCTTTTGGATGGTTCTGTATTCGATTCTTCTGAAGGTAGAGGAACATTAAGTTTTATCACTGGGGCAGGTCAAATGATTGAAGGTTTTGACATTATGACTCAAGAAATGAAGCTTGGTGAAAAGAGAAGAATGATTCTTCCACCAGATTTGGCTTATGGCGAAATGGGTTATCCTGGTGTAATTCCTGGAAATGCATATCTAATTTTTGAAGTTGAACTTGTTCAAGTAAAATAAGGCTCGAGGATTAGAAACCTTATTTTGATAAAAAGGGTAGACTTCCTTTTCTTCGTTGATGGCTTACGCAGCTTTGCGTAGGCCTTTTTTTATGTCTGGTAGGAGTTTTTTTCTAGGGATAGTGCTATGTTTTTGTTGCTTTAAGAGTTGGACAGACGAAGTATGAAAGTAAAAAAAAATCCCAATGGAATAACCCACTGGGATTTTGGTTTTAGGCTCTACGATAATTGTTGAACCTAAGAAAGGTTAATTACATTTTGTATGTAACACCGATAGTCATAGTATCTTCTAAGATACCTTGTAGACTTGGATTAACACCGATATTTAGAACAGTGTCTAGTGATAGGTTTTCATTGATGTTCCATACGAAACCTGCATTTAGACTGTATGAAGCATTAGTTGTGCTCCAAACGCCTTCAACTGTTTTTTCATCATTAATTGTTGTTATGTTGTCTTCTGCTGATTCTTCATCTGCACCTTCGTCTATTTCATTATTATATAGAGAAGTAACATCTTTTCTTTGCTCATAAGAAGGTAATGCAGTTTTGAATCCGAAGTTAATTGCGAAAGCTGGTTTAACTTGGTATTTCATACCAAAAGCTAGATCATTGGAGAATCTTGTTGTTGTAGTTGTTAATAAATCGCCTTTTAGAGCACTTTCTTTTGCTTCTTTGTTAACTTCTGCAGATGCTTTATTATTAGCTTCTCTTTCTTCTGGTGTCCATCTTGTATCATCGTATGTTGATTCATTCCAAGAATAACCATCAGATTCTGTTTTAATTGCAACACTTGAACTCAAACGAGCACCTAAAGTTAGTTTTTCTGAAGCTGCATATTCAAATCTATAAGAACCAGAAATATCATTGTAAGCATATTTAGCTGATTCTTTATATGTTACTGTATTTGATGTTGTTGTATAGTTTTCTTTCTCTTCATTTTTATCAACATAGTTATTTAATACAGAGCGATTTGCAACAGCTTCGTTCATACCAACCTTTGTAGAAATATAATAAGATAAATCTGCAATTGAGAACAATCCTGCTTTATCTCCCCATTCTAGTTGAGAACCAAGAGAAAAAGTTAAAGAATCTGAAACTTTTCGACTTTGGTTGATTTCTTCTGTATCTACAGTATTGGTAATAGTTGTTAGTCCCATTGTAGACACTTTACTGTCAAAAGTAGTTTTAGTTGTTTCTGATAGTTTACCATCAGCATATACAGTATATCCAAAAGATGCATATGGTTTTACAGTTACTTTTGATACATCAAAGTTCATACCGCCTAATTTTGCACCTAAATAGTAGTTAGAATTGTCACCCATTTTGTTAACAGAAGAATTTTCTACTACTAGTTTTCCATCAGCAGATTCCATCTTCATACTTTCAATGTCTGTTGATTCAGATTTTGTTATGTTACCATTTAATTGAATTGTTGCGTTAAGGCGTAATGCGAAACCGTCTAGTCCAAAAAGAGCTGCAAAATAGTTATAACCGCTTAGAGTTGTTGTTTTAGTTACACTATTTGTGCTTTCAAATTCATTTTCTGTTGTAGCGCTTGTTTCGTCGCTGTTAACTTCTTCATCAGTATCTGTAGTAGGAAGTACTAAATCACCATTGTAGTAAGTTCCTAGATACAAGTTATCAAATTTCTTTGCAAAAACAAAATTAACTCTTTCGTCTGAAATGTTTGTGTTAGCGAAGAAATTAGAGAAGTCAACATCTTTATAGTTGTTAACATCCATAACTTTGTCTGCATCTGCAAGGATTGTTCCTTTTGTTGCTGTACTTGTGTTTGAAGATTGTGCAAATGCATAAGAACTTACACAAAGTACCATTAGTAGCATAGCTACAATTTTAAATGTTTTTTTCATCACTTTTCTCCTTTTGTTTGAAAAAAATATAAGTTATTATTCCCCCCCCCCCCGATAGTTTGTCAATAGAATTCTGACAAAAAAAGTTGAAAATGTAATTTTGGAATTAGGAAGAATAGATGTATTGGAGATATTTGACTTTAAAATTTTGTAAAAGTATGGGATTATTTTCTTCGGAGTGGCGGTGGATGCAGTAGGGATTGTAAGGACGGCGACTGAAAGGGAGCCGTTGCGAAACGAAGTGAAGCAATGAAGCCGCGGTAGACGGCGCAATCCTGGAAAGCCCGACCAGATTGTGAATGGAGAAGGGCTTTGCTCTTCGGAATGAGCAATCTTGGGACTGCCCAAATGAAAAATTATAATATTTCCATGAAGCGTTTGGCGGCGTGGGAGATGGTGTTATTGTCGAAGGCTAGGCTTATGGCTCTGGACTCCAGTTTTTCTTCTATATTAATGATTTTTAGTTCTTGGGCTTCTAGTTCTTTTTTGATGTATTGTTTTGAAACACAGATGATGCCCATATTTTTCTTTGCGAATTCGATTAGTAGGTCTAGGGAGGCTAGTTCGAATTTTGGCCGAAGTTCTACGTTGTGTCTAAGAAGGGTGGCGTCTAGGAATTTTCTGGAGTGGCTGGACTTTTCTAGTAAGAGGGTGCGGTATTTTGTGAGGTCTGAGAGTTTTGTGATATTTGTGCAATCGAAGTCTTTGCTGCATACGAAATAGTCTTCTAGGGTGAGGCAAGGGCGGAATGTGAAATGTTTGTCGGAAACTGGGGAGTGAACGAAGGCTATGTCTACGTCGTTGTTTTTTAAGAGGGTTAGGGATTCTGTGGTGGTACAGTTTGTTACTCGATAGCGGATTTTTGGGTAGAGCTGCTCAAAGGCTTTTAGTTTGTCGATAAGGTAATATTTGCAGATGGTGTCTGAGGCGCCGATTCTGAGGGTGCCGGTTTCTAGGGATGAAATGTCTTCTAGGGCGTGATTCATGGATTCGATTTGGGCAAAAATTGATTTACAATAGGAAAAGATTTCTTCTGCTTCGTTGGTGAGTTTTACTCCTTTTTTTGATCGCAAAAATAATTGGAATCCAACTTGGTCTTCTAGGGTTTTTATGTGTTGGCTAATGGCAGGTTGGGAAACGTTTAGGATTTCTGCTGCTTTTGATATTTGCTCGGTTTTTGCTACTTGGTAGAATACGCGAAGTAGATTTAGGTCGGTTATCATTTTTTTCTCCTAATTGACCACACGGATTTGTTCAGGACTAACGTCCTTCACGAGTTGTGTCAGTGTATATAACTCATACTTATAAATACTATAATAATTATATATTTTACTTATATCAAGAAAAAATATATAATAAAAATATATTTATTAGGAAAACAAAAAATTTGAGCAATAATTTGGGTTCTTAGGGTGAAACCCTAAGCCGTGGCCGAGAAAGGTCGGGGTTTTAGGGGTAGGAAAACAACGGCCTTCGGACTCTGAGTGGTTTTCCTACCC
>JAZQUR010000039.1:0-7656 GCA_045631425.1 Treponemataceae bacterium
ATTTTCATATATTGAATTTCCTAAATAAGAGAGAAGGTCAAAACCATTATTTATATTAACATTGAAAACTTCATTATTTTGTAACCAAACTAAAATATCATTCTTAGAAGTTTTTCTAAGTCCTTTTGCAACCATATAATATAGAATTATTTTTTCGTCATCAGTTGAAATAGTAGCAAAATCTATATTATTTGACGAGTTGTTTTCTGTAGATTCTATTCTTCTACTTGTAAGAAAATCATTATATTTTCTTACAAGTTTTACAGTTTCAGTACTTATAACTTGATGTTTTATTTGATTTAGATTTAAAACAGAAATAACATCATCAATAATAGCATAGATGTCATCTGAATTATTTAAATGTCGAATCATATAATCTTTATTAATAAAACCATGCATGTTATCAATAGTAATTTCTGGAAGTCCGATAATTATTGTTGCAGCTTTTTTATACCAAATAATTCCTGCTTCATTTAGGCAATAGGCACTCTGATAATATGAAGAAGATAAAATACAGATATATACATTACTACTGTCTAAACTTTCTCTAATTTCAGTTGTAATATTTTCTTTTACATTGTTTCCTGGTAATGATGAACAAAAAATTTCTTCACGAGAAATGCCTACAGCAATGAGAAAATCTACAAAGATGTCTGCAACGATTTTATCCTGTGTACTATGACTAATAAAGATTTTATGCATGTTTTCTTTAACTCCAAAAATTACGAGTGTCTCTGATTGTTTATATTGCTAGTTAGTAATTAAGCAAATAATATCAGTTATTACATTTGTCATTATAAACTGATTATTAAATTTTTCCTAGAAACTATCCAGAATATCAAAAATTTAAATATTTGAATAATCTAGGTTAATAGATGAAATAATAAAATCGTGCTATAATGTTCTCATAGTTTTGTATTATCGGAATTATGGTATTTAGGTATGTCAGACAGTAATAATAATAAAGATTTGAAACCAGAAGAAAAAGCACGAATAAAGATTGACCAATGGCTTGAAGAAGTTGGTTGGAAAGTTGTTTCTCGGGATGAATATTCAAATGCAATAAACGCACAAGCTGTAAAAGAAAACCTTATGGAAGGTAATCTTGAAGCAGATTATATGCTTTTTCTAAATGGAAAAGCAATTGCTGTTCTTGAAGCAAAAAAAGCAGAAAATAAACTTGGGGATGATGTAAAAGCTCAAGCTGAAAATTATACAAGAATATTGCCTCCTTCAAATCAATATTGGTTTAATCCAATTCCGTTTGTTTTTATTTCCAATGGCGAAACTATGCTTTTTAAGGATATGCGAAATCCTGATAATCCATACATTAATCTTGGAAAGATGTATTCTCCAAAAGAAATTGTTGAAAGAGCTGGAATAGAAGATGAATATGCAAAACTTCCTGCCGTTCCTCCTGTTGGTCCAAAAGGTTTGCGTGAATGTCAATTTGAAGCAATTTCAAATCTTGAATTATCATTTAAATATGGTGAAAAGAAAGCTCTTATAGTTTTGGCAACTGGTGCTGGAAAAACTTTTACTGCTTGTACAGCTGCTTATCGTTTATTAAATTATACATCTGCAAAAAGGGTTTTATTTCTAGTTGATAGAAATAATCTTGGAAAACAAGCAGAAGGTGAATTTGGAACTTATAAACTAACAGAAACAGGTAATGCATTTTCTGATGAATATATTGTTCATCGCTTAAAAAGTGTTGAAAAAATAGGAAATGCAAGTGTTGTAATATCAACCATTCAACGCCTTTTTGCTGCTTTAACAGGTCAAACAATTGAAGATAATGACGATGATGAAGAATCTTCAGAAGAAGGTTCAAGTACAGGGAAAGTAACTCTTACAGGTAATATCCTTCTACCACCAGATTTCTTTGATGTAATTATTATAGACGAATGTCACCGATCAATTTACGGAGATTGGCAACAAGTCTTAACATATTTTAATAAAGCGAAAATAATTGGACTTACAGCAACACCAACCCCAGATGCTGAAGCTTTCTTTAATAAAAATCGAGTTGTAAATTATACTTTGGAAAAATCTATTGCAGATGGTGTAAATGTTCCTCCACGTGTTTTTAGAATTAAGACAGAAATTTCAGAAAATGGAGTTACTCTTAATGACGGAGAAAAAGTTAAAAAACTATCAAAATATACAGGGGATCAAAAAACTCAAAAGCAACAAGAAGATAGGCAATATACAAAAACAGAATTGGACAGAAGTATCATTGTACCATCTCAAATAAAAACTGTAGTTCAAGCATATAAGGATTCTATTTACGAATATCTTTATCCAGAACGTAAAAAAGATTGGTACATGATTCCAAAAACTTTATTTTTTGCAAAAACAGAAAGTCATGCTGAATGTATAAAACAAGCAATTGAAGATGTTTTCGGAGCTGAATTTCCAAGTGGGAAAGTTCCTGAAAATTATGTTCAAAAAATTACTTGTAAAGCAGGAAATTCAAATCAATTAATCAGCGATTTTAGAAACAATAATGATTTTAGAATTGCAATCACAGTTACTCTTGTCGCTACTGGAACTGATGTTCGACCTTTGGAAGTTCTTGTATTTATGCGTGATATAAATTCTGAAGTTCTTTATACCCAGATGAAAGGTCGAGGTTGTAGAACAATTGCAGATGATAAATTACAACTTGTTACAACTAACGCAACAAGCAAAGATTGTTTTTATCTTGTAGACGCAGTTGGTGTAACGGAACATGAAAAATCAATTCCAGAACCAGGTAAAAAAAGAGAAAATCCAGGTGTTTTATCATTAAAGGATTTATTAGAACATTTAGCTCATGGTGAAGTGAGTAATGAAAATTTAAATCTATTAATGGGATATCTTTCAAAAGTTAATAAAAAAGCAGAACCTGAAGACCTATTAGAATTAAATACATTACTTCAGAAGGTAACTGTAAAACAATTATGTTTAAATATTATTGATGCATTAAATCCAGAAGCTCCAAAAGTTCCTGATTTTGAAGATATAAATCAACCAAATACAGAACGAAAATTATTAATAAGTCCGTTAATTGACAATTCAAAAGCAAGAAAAAAATTGTTAGAAATAAATGCAGGATTTATAAAAATTACAATAGATAAACCAGATACGATTATTGGTGTCGGTTTTTCTAAAGAACAAGCAAAAGGATATATCGAACAATTTGAAGATTACATCAATGATAACAAAGATGAAATTGAAGCATTAAGAATTATTTATAATCAAGAAAAGATAGCAATAACACATTCAATGCTAAAAGATTTAGAGAAGAAACTTATAACTCACAATAACCAATTAAGAAGTGATTTCTTGTGGACTTGTTATCAAACTTTAGATGGAGAAACTGGAAATGTTAAGCCATTGAATAAAGAAACTGAATTAGGAATATTAACAAATCTGATTCAACTTGTTCGTTATGGATTCAAAATTGAAAAAGAATTAGTTTCTCTAAAAAGAAGATTTGGTAGTTATTTCAATTTGTATTGCGGACAAGCTTGGAGAAAATTTACTCCAGAACAAGTAGAGATAGTTCAGCAAATCGCTGAATATATTGTTCAAAACGGATGCATTTCTAATATTGAATTATCAAAAATTAAACCAGATTTATTCAGAAAAGCAATTCCTATTTTTGGACCAGACAAAATCAATTCAGAATTACAGACAATTTCAAATTACATATTTAATGGAAGGGCAGCATAATGGCAAAAAATGAAGTTTCAACACAAGCAAAACCAGAACAAACATTAACAAAAAAAGTGTGGAATATGGCTGATGTTTTGGCAGCAGCTGGAGTTGGTTTTACAGATTATATTATTCAATTAACATATCTTTTATTCTTAAAAATGGATTCAGAAAAAGAATCTTACGGTTTAGGCAGTTCTCTTCCTGAAGGAAATAAATGGAAAGATATTATAGAACTTGATGGACCAGATCAATTAAATAAATATGAAAGAATCCTTGATGAACTAAAATCAAAAGAAGGTTTGATAGGTGCAATTTTTACAGAAGCACAAAATAAAATCACAAAACCAGCTCTATTAAAGAAACTAATTGGAATGATTGATGAAGAAAATTGGTTTATTATGGAAGGTGATTTAAAAGGTGCCATTTATGAAAGTATTCTTGAGAAAAACGGGCAAGATAAAAAGTCTGGTGCTGGGCAATACTTTACCCCAAGACCTTTAATTAATGCGATGGTTGATTGTATTCAGCCAAAAATTACAGAAACAGTATCAGACCCTGCTTGTGGAACTGGTGGATTCTTACTTGCTGCTTATGATTATATGAAAAATCAAAGTGATGAACAAAGTAAACTAGAATTTTTACAAACTAAGGCATTAAGTGGAAATGATATTACACCTTTAGTTGTTACTTTGGCATCAATGAATTTGTATCTTCACGATATTGGAACAGATTCTACTCCAATAAAATGCGAAGACAGTTTGGAACATGAACCAGATCATCTTGTTGACGTTATTCTTGCAAATCCACCTTTTGGAGCTCGTCCTGCTGGAAGTGTTGATATTTCTACAATGCGTACAGATTTGATTGTTACAACAAGCAATAACCAGTTAAACTTTTTGCAACATATGATGCTTATGCTTAAAAATGGAGGTAGAGCTGCAATTGTTCTTCCTGATAATGTATTATTTGCTGATGGCGCTGGGGAAACTTTACGTAAAAAACTTCTAAAAGATTTTAATCTCCATACTATCCTTAGATTACCTACAGGTATTTTTTATGCAAACGGTGTAAAAGCAAATGTAATCTTCTTTGAAAAAGGAACTCCTACAAAAGAAACTTGGTATTACGATTACAGAACAGGGATAAAACATACTCTTGCAACAAAACCTCTTAAACGCAGTGATTTAGACGATTTTGTAAGTTGCTATTGTGCAGATGATATTTCAAAGAGAAAAGAAACTTGGTCAGAAGAAAATCCAAACGGTAGATGGAAAAAGTATTCTGTTGAAGAATTAGTTACTCGTGACAAAACAAGTTTAGATATCACTTGGATAAAAGATAAAGACGATTTAGAAGATGTAACTCTTGCCGACCTTATGTCTACTATTGCAGAAAAAAGTACAAATATTTCAAAAGCAGTTGAGCAATTAAATAGTTTGCTTAGTGGAATTGAGGAATAATCATGAAAGAAATCGAAACAATTTTTCCAGGATTAAAATTTGATATTTCATATTCTGAGGATGAAATTTTCATTTCTCTTGAAGATAATGGTTGTTATGTAAATAATGAAATGGAAGATACCTATTTTTTATCTATTAATTATACTCAAGCATTTTGGGATAATTATTTATATAATGAAGAATCTTCTCTTTCTCTTATTGAAACATTTTGTAGATATGTTGATTCAAGAATAAGAAAAATGCTTCCTGATTACGAAGATTTCAATAAATATCAACAAATTGAAGGTTATTGGAAATGCATAGGATTGATTCGAGAGATTTGTAAAAATCCACTTATTAATTTATGGAATGAAGAAAGACAAAAGCAAATTGAAATCTGTAAATCAATTTTAGAAAAAGCTAATTATCGAGAAAGCTCTTTTACAACAGATGAACTAGATGTAATAAAGGATCTTGCAGAAAAAGAAGTTACATTTTTAAAAGAAAACTATAAGGATTAAAATGAACACAAAAGTATTAAAACAAAAAATATTAGACCTCGCAATTCATGGAAAACTTCTTCCTTTAGAGAAAGTAGAAAAAAATAGAAAAGAAGAACCTGCTTCTGTTTTGTTAGAAAAAATCCGAGCAGAAAAGCAAGAAAAGATAGCTAAAGGTGAACTCAAAAAAGATAAAAATGATTCTTTTATTTTTGTAGGTGATGATAAACGTCATTATGAGAAGTTTTCTGATGGTTCTGTGAAAGATATTGAAGATGAGATTCCGTTTGATGTGCCTGATGGGTGGAGTTGGTGTAGATTGGGAGAGATTTGTTTTAACATAAAACGTGGAAAATCCCCAAAATATACTGATAAAAGTACTATAATGGCTTTTGCCCAAAAATGTAATCAAAAAGAAGGGTCGACATCTTTGGATAAGGCATTATACATTGATGAATCAACATTAAAAAAGTATCCAGATACAGAAAAACTTCAATTTAATGATACTGTTATAAATTCAACTGGTACTGGAACTTTAGGTCGTGTAGGTTTATTTAACTGTACAATTCCACAGAATGTAAATGCTGTATATCCAGATAGCCATGTAACAACAGTTCGAACATTACAAAATATTAACAAAATATACACATTTTATTTTATAAAAAATTCACAACCATATTTAGAAAGTATGGGAGAAGGCTCTACTAATCAAAAAGAGTTAAAGCCAGATACAATTAATAATATGTTTTTCCCCCTTCCACCACTTGCCGAACAACAACTTATCGTGGAAGAAATAGAAAAAATCTTTGCTCAAATTGATTTGCTGGAACAAAACAAAACTGATTTGCAAACAGCAATCAAACAAGCAAAATCAAAAATCCTAGATTTAGCAATTCACGGTAAACTTGTTTCCCAAGACCCAAACGATGAACCAGCTTCTGTTTTACTTGAAAAAATCCGTGCAGAAAAAGAAGCAAAAATTGCCAAAGGTGAACTCAAACGCGATAAGAACGATTCTTACATTTATAAGGGTTCTGATAATTGTCATTATGAGAAGATAAACGGTAATGATGTTTTCATTGAAGAGGAATTACCGTTTGCTATTCCAGAAAATTGGCAATGGTGTAGATTATATCATGCATGTTCTGTATTAATGGGTCAATCTCCAGAAGGAAGTTCTGTATCAAATAATAAGAATGGTTTAGAGTTTCATCAAGGAAAAATATTTTTTACTGATATTTATTTAGCAGAGTCTGGTATTTATACATCTGAAATTACAAAAATTGCTCCTGAAAATTCTATTTTGTTATGTGTAAGAGCTCCAGTCGGTGTAGTAAACATTACAAAAAGAGAGATTTGTATTGGTCGAGGATTATGTACAATAAAACCCAATTATATTATTGATGATAAATTTTGGTTTTATTGGATACAATGTCAGAAAACAGATTTTGAACAAAAAGCGACAGGAACAACTTTTAAAGCTATTTCCGCTGATATTATAAAACAGCAATTCATCCCACTTCCTCCATTTGCCGAACAGCAAAGAATTGTTTCTAAAATTGAAGATCTATTTTCTTTGTTAGACCAGATTAAAACTAATCTTATCTAGAATTGAAAATATTTCCGTGATTTTATTTATAATTCTATTTTGCTCATTTAATGGTGGTATAGGAATCATTATTTCTTCTAGATTACCTCTAGAAATTCTTAAACGTGTTGTTCCTGTACAACTTGCCTTTATCAAATCTAGGTATTTTGTAGACTGTGTATAATAAATAAAAAAATAATCTAATAAAATTCTATTATTTATTCGTAAAATTGTGCAATCTACAGCTGTAATTAAACGATTTGTCATAACAGGTATAATACAAGCTCTTCCAACTGGTTCTGGTAATCTTGAAATTAATATATCACCTGGGAATATTTCATTACAATTTAGATTATTAAAAGTTTCTTCACTTATATAATGATAACTATCCTTTTTATCTCTGAAATTACCAAATCCAATATTG
>JAZQUR010000040.1:0-7160 GCA_045631425.1 Treponemataceae bacterium
GAAACTCTAACAGATGGATCTTCAGTTGCTGGTGGTGCTTTACCCTACACATCATCTGCACATATTGCTATAAATCCTGCTTTGATAGCAAACGAACAAAGAGTCGCATTAAACTTTGGTTTTACAGGATTAATTGCACCAAAAAGTGAAAACAACTTTGGATTTGCAACTCACTTAGGTACTGTAATTCCTTCAAAATATGGTGTTTTTACAGGTTCTCTATATTGTATTTCTTCAGAAATTGATTATTTTGATTTTGGAACAAACTTTACAACTCGTGTTGGTTTTGCAAAAGATATTTCAGATGAGTTAGCTGTTGGTGCCGACTTTGCAGTTGGTTTTGGTTCAGCAACAAGCGCATACATGGATTTAGGATTTACTTATGCAATCGGCACAATTAAATGGTTACCATTTTTGAAAGATATTAGACTTGGTTCTTCTATCACTTCAATGGGATTAGGATACAATCCAGAATCATCTTCATCATTGTATTACGACTCAAAATCAGCTTTCCCAAGTCCTTTTACACCACACTTCGGAATTGCTGGTAGTCTTTTTTCAACTGATAAAGTTGCATGTGGCATTTCTTTGGATTTAAGTTTTCCAACTTTCCAAAATGCTGTGATGAACACTGGTTTACAATTTTCATTAATGGAGGTTGTTAAGCTAAAAATCGGACATGAATTAAATGTGCGAGAAATTGTAGTAGGAACAGCTTCTATGATTCCAACAGTTTCTTTATCAGCAAAAATTGGTATTAATTCAAAAGATGATTCTTTCCTTGCAAAACAAGGTTGGCAACAAAGCGAAATTATTCCTTCTGTAGGATATAGATATTTATACAATGATGTACAAGCAGCATCTGTTGGATTTACAGCCCACCTTGGACTAAAAGATACAAGTGCGCCTGTTATCAATTTGTGGTAAAACTTAATCTAATATTATGGAAAAAAATATGAAAAAATCGATTTTAAGCTTTTTATTTTTCACATTTATCTGTTCGTCAATGATTTTTGCACAAGATGCGCAAACCTTGTTTATCTCACCAAATAATGACGGTATTCAAGACGAACTTGTTATTCCTCTTTCAATTAATGAAAAACGCTACGTTGAGGAATGGAATTTGGTAATCCAAGACTCAGAAGGAAATGTTGTTAGAACAATCGGAAATAAAGAAAAACGTCCTGAAAAAATCACTTTCAAAACTTTCTTTCAAAGTCTTTTTTCAAAAAAGGAAGGCGTTATTATTCCTGAAAGTGTGATGTGGAATGGTATTTTGGATTCTGGTGAAGTTGCAACTGACGGAACTTACTATTATTACGTTACCGCAACTGATGACAACGGAAACGTGGGAAAAACACCTGTTTATGAAATCACTGTTGATAATACAGAACCATCTGTAGAAATTGTACCACCTTCAGAAAGTTCAAAGATTTTTGGTGGTGGTGGGAAACCAACTCTAAAAATTAAACAATCTGGCTCTGTAGAAGATTTGTGGATTGGTACAGTTTCTGATGTTGCTGGAAATGTTGTTCGCACTTGGAACTGGGAAAATGCAAGTCCAGAAGATGTTGAATGGGACGGAAAGAACGATTTTGGTGTTGCTGTAGACGAAGGCGTTTACACATATCGTCTAACAGCTGTTGATAAAGCTGGAAATACAGTTGAGCCAACAGTTGTATCAAATATTATTTATGATGCAATTCCTCGTTCTGTAAATATGACAATCAAAGATAGTCCATTTTCTCCAAATGGCGATGGCGTAAAAGATACTTTGGAAATCACACCTGTGATGTCAAATTCTTCAGGTCTTGTAAGCTGGAAAATCGAAGCATTAGATAAACTTGGTAGAATCTTACGAAATTGGAATGGAACAAACGAACCACCAGTAGTTTTTGATTATGACGGAAAAGATTCTAACGGCATCGTTTTGTCAGATGGTGATTATCAGTTGAAATATTCTGCAAATTTCAATAACGGACAAGAATCTGTTATCACAAGAAATTTCTCTATCGATAAAACAGCACCAAGTGCTTTTGTAAAAACTGGAAACTCAATTTTCTCTCCAGATGGGGATGGAAAACTTGATACAATGGAAATTTTCCAAGAAACAAGTAAAGAAAAAGCTTGGTTCGGTGAAATCTTAGATGCATCTGGAAGAATTGTAAAATCCTACGAATATGGTGAAGTTCCACCTGCTTCTATTACTTGGGACGGGGCATCTTCTGAAAACACTATCAACGATGGATTTTACACATATAAACTTTATGCAACAGATTTAGCTGGAAACACAGGAACAGCTGTTACTAAGACTTTCGAGCTAAATACAGGAACAACTGAAGTTTTGCTTTCTGTAAGCGAAAAAGCTTTCTCTCCAAACGGGGACAAAGTTAAAGATTCTTTGGTTTTTACACCACAAATTAAAACTTCAAGTGCTATTGTTGAATATAAACTAACAATTTATGATGCTAAAGAAAATCCTGTAAAAACTTTTGCTGACAATCGTGCTTTACCAAAATCAATTTCATGGAACGGAACTTCTGATGAAGGAATCCTTTGTTCAGACGGCACATATTCTGCAAAATTGTTTACAGTTTCTAAAAATGGAAGTGAAACATCAGTTTCTACACAAAGTTTTGAGCTAGATACAATTTATCCAGAAGCAAATGTTCAAGTTCCATATTTGGCATTCTCTCCAAACGAAGATAAGAGAAAAGATTTTATCCCTCTAACAATTTCTTCAAGTGCTGAAACTTTATGGCAAGGACAAATTCTTGATAAAAAAGGAAACGTGGTAAAATCTTACTCATGGACAGGAAAAGCAAACTCTTTTGATTGGGACGGTTGTGACGAAGCTGGAAACATTGTAGAAAACGGAAAATACAACTTTACTATTTCTGCAACTGACCAAGCTGGAAACTTCTCAAAAGCTGAAATCAAAGATATTCTTGTGGATAATACAAGCGTAAAAGCATATTTAACTGCAGAATACGATTCATTTGCTCCAAATAATGACGGATTTAGAGATGAACAGATTTTCTCTATCATGGTAACTCCAACTGAAAATATTGCTGCATGGAAGTTTGATATAAAGGATATGGACGGAAATATTGTTCGTTCTTGGTCAAATCTTGATTCAAAAAATGTTCCTGCAACAATCAAATGGAACGGCGCTGATGTAAACGGTTTCGTTCAAGAAGGATTTTTTACTGGAAATCTTTTTGTAGAATATGAAAAGGGTGATGTTACATCTGTTCAAAGTTCTGCATTTATTTGTTCTGTGACTGCACCAAAAATTAGCGTAAGAACAGCAACTGGTTCAAATACAGAATATTTTAGTCCAGACAATGACGGATATGCAGATGATTTGTATATCATGCTTGGTGGACAAGATGTAGTGCCTTTTACAAGTTGGTCATTTGAAATTAACGATCCACAAAACGGCAAAAACTTTTATAAGATTTCTGGAAAGAACACAATCACAGAAAGAATGATTTGGGATGGACGAAGCAATTCTGGTGAGTTAGTGCAATCTGCAACTGATTATCCATACAAGTTTACTGTTACAAATGAACTTGGCTTAACATCAACTGTTTCTGGAATTATCCCTGTGGATGTTTTGGTTATTCGCAGTGGAGATAAGCTAAAAATGCAAGTTCCTTCTATCATCTTTAGAAGTGATGAAGCAGACTTCGTTGGAAAAGACAAAGATCCAAAAAATGGCTTAGACAAAGAAAAGATTGATAACAATAATCGTGTTCTAAAACGTATTGCTGAAATCTTGAATAAGTTCAAGGATTACAACGTAACTATCGAAGGTCACGCAAACAACGTTTCTGGAACAGAAGAAGAAGAAACAATTGATACAAAGATGTACGGAAAAGCTCTTGGTCCACTTTCTGAAGCTAGAGCAAATTATGTACGTGATGTGTTAGTAAGTTTCGGTGTTGATGCAAGCCGTCTTTCAACAGTTGGTGTTGGTGGACGTCAACCTGTAGCAGCAAGAGAAGATAAAGATAACTGGTGGAAAAACCGCCGTGTTGAGTTTATCTTGAATAAATAGAATATAGATGATAAAAGGGACTGAACCTGTGTGTTTGGTCCCTTTTTTTTACAAAAAGTTTTCAAGACATTTTTCCAAAACCTTTGTCAAAACTAATTTTTCCTATCTTGTAGTATTATAAAAAATTTAGTATAATTTAAGAAACTTTAAGATAAATAAAATCCCAGTTGATTTTTGGGATATTGGTAAGGAAAAGATATGAGTGAAAGTGTTTTACTTGGAGATGAAGCTCTTGCATTAGGAGCTGTTCACGCCGGGCTTTCTTGTGGTTTTGGATATCCAGGAACTCCATCAACAGAAATCTTAGAATTTTTAATTGATAATTACGAAAAAAATGGTGGACCATTGGCTCAATGGTGTACAAATGAAAAAACAGCTTATGAATCAGCATTGGGAGCTTCTTTTGTTGGAAAACGTACTATCGTTACAATGAAGCACGTTGGGCTAAATGCTTGTGCCGATGCTTTTATGAACTCAAGTCTTCTTGGAATAAATGGTGGTCTTGTTGTGGTTGTTGCAGACGACCCAAGTATGCACTCTAGCCAAGGTGAACAAGATACACGCTATTACGCTGATTTTGCTATGATTCCTTGTTTTGAGCCAACTACTCAACAAGAAGCTTACGAAATGATGTTCGACGCTTTTGAAGTATCAGAAAAAAATCACGTTCCTGTTATCATGAGAATGGTAACTCGTCTTTCTCACAGCCGTGCAGTTGTTCATCCATACTCAGAAGATAAATTTGTAAAACAAAACGAACTTTCAAAGGGTAACCGCACAGAATGGATGCTTTTACCAGCTTTGGCTCGTAAAAACTACAATCGTATGCTTGAAAAACAAGCTGATTTTATCAACTGGTCAGAAAACTCAAAGTGGACAACACTATCTCTAAACGAAAACCGCAAAGATTTAGCTATTGTAACAAGTGGTCTTGGAAAAAACTACTTAAAAGAAAATCTTGCTGAATATAAAGAATTCTGTGGAGATAAAGGTCTCCCATCAATTTTACACATTGGACACCTTCCACTTCCAAAAAAAGCTCTAAATCAACTTGCAGAAATTGCTGATACAATCCTTGTTATCGAAGAAGGTATGCCATTTGTAGAAAGAAAACTTGCTGGTGTGCTTCCTCAAAAAACAAAGGTTGTGGGAAAATTAACTGGTTTGCTTCCTATCGCTGGTGAGTTAAATCCTGATACAGTTAGAAAAGCTCTTGGTCTTCCAGAAGTGAAATCTGCTTCATCTTTAATCGAGTTGCCAGAACTTCCAGGACGTCCACCACAGCTTTGTAAAGGTTGTCCTCACTGTGATTCATACACATCTTTGAATAGCGCAGTTGCAACTCTTACTGAAAAAGCTGGAAAAGACAATGTTGTAGTTTGTGCTGACATTGGTTGTTATTCCCTTGGAGCTGTGGCTCCTCTTCAAGCAGTTGAAACAATTGTTTGTATGGGTGCTTCTATCGGTATGGCTCGAGGGGCTGCTCAAGCTGGTGCAAAATACACATTTGGTGTAATCGGAGATTCAACATTCCTTCACTCTGGAATGACAAACCTTGTAGACTGTGTTTCTTCAAAAACTCCAGTAACTGTTTTGATTTTGGACAACTCTATCGTTGCTATGACTGGTTGTCAAAAAACTATTCTTCCATCAAGTCAATTAGAACCTCTTGTAAAAGGTCTTGGGGTAGAACCTGAACACATCAGAGTCTTATCTACAAATCCTTCTGAAAGAGAAAATAATGCAAAAATCTTGTTAGAAGAAGCTGAATATCGCGGTGTTTCTGTTGTTATTATGGTTCGTGAATGTTTGGAAGCATTCCGTTTAAGAACAAAAGCAGAAAAAATTGCAAAGGCAAAGGAAAACTAATATGAAATACGATATAATTTTAGCTGGTGTTGGTGGACAAGGTGTTTTATCAATTGCTGCTGTTATTGCTTCTAGTGCAATGAAAGACGGACTTCAAGTTCGTCAATCTGAAGTTCACGGAATGAGTCAACGTGGTGGTGGTGTTCAAGCTCACCTTCGCATTAGTGATACAGAAATTGCTTCTGACTTAATTCCACAAGGCAAAGCTGATATGATTTTGTCTATGGAACCTGTAGAAAGTCTTCGTTATTTGGATTGGCTTTCAACAGAAGGCGTTTTGATTACTTCTTCAGAACCTTTTGTAAATATTCCAAACTATCCAGAAGTGGAAAATATCTACAATGCTATTAAAAAGCTTCCAAAGTCTCACATTGTTAATTCAAAAGAACTTGCAAAGGAAGCTGGAAATGCTAGAACAGAAAATATGGTTTTAATCGGTACTGCATTGAAATATGTGCCAGTTAATGAAGAAACTGTATTGGCCTCAATTCGTGAACGTTTCCAGAAAAAAGACCCAGCACTTGTAGAAGCAAATGCAAAAGCTCTCGAACTTGGAGCTAAGGCATAATTATTAGAAAAATTAGATAGAAGGATAAATTAGATGGAATTTAATTTTTGGGATAAAGAGATTGAAACTCTTCCGCGGGAAGAAATTGAAAAACTTCAGTTGGAAGCTTTGAAAAAACAAATTGATAATGCATTCAAAACTGATTTTTATAAGAAAAAACTAACTGAAGCAGGAATTACATCAAGTGATGATATTAAATCACTAAAAGACTTAAAGAAAATTCCATTTACTACAAAGCACGATTTGCGTGAAGTTTATCCTTATGGATTATTGGCTGTTCCACAATCAGAGGTTGTTCGTGTTCACGCATCAAGTGGAACAACTGGAACTCCAACTGTAATCTATCTAACTCAAAAAGACGTTGATGTTGCTGCTGATACAATGGCTCGATGTTTGGCTTCTGCTGGTTGTACAAATGAAGACACTTGCCAAAATATGATGACATACGGCTTGTTCACAGGTGGTATGAGTTTTCACTACGGTGCAGAAAAACTTGGTATGACAGTTGTGCCAACAAGTTCTGGAAACACTTTGCGCCAAATCAAGTTTATGCATGACTTTGGAACCAGCGTAACTCACGCAACTCCAAGTTATATGCTTCACTTACATCAAGCAATTATGGAAAGTGAATACAAACGTGAAGATTTTAAGTGGCGAATC
>JAZQUR010000041.1:0-6747 GCA_045631425.1 Treponemataceae bacterium
GATAACAACTCCTTGGCTCACAGAACGACATGGCTACGATCCGACTTTATATCTTCTCCCCCTAGGAAAAGTTCAGCAATTTCATCATTAGCAGCTGCGATTTCGTCTATAAGTTTTTCTTGCCATTCTTGTGCAAGAGCTTGGCGATTGTAAGAAATTTCTGACTCGATAATAGTTTCACCATCATCTTTTGGGTCAAAACGAAGTTCTTTCATATTTACAAGGTCAATAACACCTTCAAAAGAACTTTCTGAACCGATTGGAATTTGAAGTGCAACTGGATTTCCGCCAAATTTTACTTTAACGTCTTGCATAGCTGCAAAAAAGTCAGCCCCTGCTCGGTCCATTTTGTTTACGAAACAGATACGAGGAACGTGATATTCATCAGCTTGTTTCCAAACTGTTTCTGTTTGAGGTTGTACACCACCAACAGCACATAAAACTGCAACAGCGCCGTCCAAAACACGTAGAGAACGTTCTACTTCTGCAGTAAAGTCAACGTGGCCCGGTGTATCGATAATATTGATTTGGTGATCTTTCCAGTAAGTTGTTGTTGCAGCACTTTGAATTGTGATTCCACGCTCTTGTTCTTGAGCCATCCAGTCCATTGTTGCAGCACCGTCATCAATTTCACCAATGCGGTGAATTTTACCTGTATAATAAAGAATACGCTCAGTTGTGGTTGTTTTTCCAGCATCAATGTGAGCCATAATTCCGATGTTTCGCATTTTGTTTAATTGCATATCTATTCCTCGATTATCAGTTTATTCACTAATTTATTCTAGTTTATCTTCAGAAGTAACAGTTTTGTTACTTTGCTTGCTATTTTCTGTATCTTCAGAAATTTCACTATCATGGATTTCTTCAGAATCTTCAGGTTTCTCTTTTGGTTCAGTAATTTTTTTATAATTCTCTTCTAAAACAGAGATTTTTTTAGACTCAGGAAAATCCTCTTTGAATTTGTCCAAAACTTCTTTTGCAACTTCTATTTGATTTGCTTCAAGCAATACTAAAAAATAGTTATTTGCAATTTCCTCTGTATAAGGATTTTCAGCATATAAAGTTTGGTAAATTGCCAATGCATCATCTAATTTTCCATTTTTTGCATAACAAAAAGCCAAACTTTCAGCAAGAATTCTGTTTGATTTTTCTTGCTTATATAATCCAACAAAGATATCTTCTGCTTCTGAATATTTTTCACTTAAAGCATAAGCATATCCCATTTGATATTTGATTTGGTTCACATCTTCTTTTTTTGCAGAACGTAAACTTAATTTGTAGTTGTCTATTGCCTTAGAATAATTTTTCTGAGCAAGATAATTTTCGGCAATAGCAAAATATTCTGCAGAGATATTATGCAAAATTACAGACTTTTCTCCGGGAATTGCAGAAACGCAAGAAATGAGGAAAAAACATAAAATCACAGTAAATATCAATCTGCAGAACTTCACGACAAACCTTTTATCTTTTAGTGACCTAAAACAGTTTGTTCGATTTTGCGTAATTGTGAACGGTACAAACTTGTAATATTTGAACCGTAATCAGCAATCAACTGAATAATATTTCTAGGTGATTCGTGACTGTCACATCCGTTTAGTCGGTCTCCAGCATCTCCTAAACCTGGCATGATATAAGCAGATGTATTAAGAACTGGGTCCATCCAAAGTGTGTAACATGAACAGTTTTCTAAAGCACGAACAACACGCAAACTACCCTTTAGAGCAGAAATCACATTGAAAAATTTGATTGATTTTGGTTTTACACCTTGATCAAGCAAATATTTTACAACAGTTACAAGAGAACCACCGGTTGCATTCATTGGATCAGCAAAAATCAAATCTTTACCGTTTAATTCTTCTAGATTGAAAAATGAATTATCCAAATCCAAAATGTATTCCATATTGTTTTCTTTTTTTGAATCATCACGCTTAATTTTGAAAAGTGCAAATGGTGAAACATATCCTGTTGAAGAGTATTCTTCGATTTCTTTTGACATAATCATTGATGGAAGCAAAGCACCACGTAGCATAACACACATAACAGAGTTATTTAGTTTGAAATCAATATCAGGAATTTTATGAACTGAATAGTTTTGCACTGGGAATGTAACTGGTGTTTTTACCACAAGATAATTTTTATTATCAGAATGTCCACTTGTATAAGCAAGACGGAAAAGCATTTCATATGCTCTTTGTGTGTAGTACACAAATTCGTCATGATCTGTTTTTGGATTGCGAAGTTTTGCGATTACACGACTAGCTTCTGCATGGCTTTCTTCTTCTGTTTTAAAAGAGAAAACATTTAAACCTGGAACTTCTGAACAAATTTTTTGCATCAACTGTCCCATTTCATTAAAAACATCGATAACCTTTTTTTCTTCACTAGCAAGAGTTGAACTAAATCCACCTGATGAAATTATTTTAAAAGAATCCATAGCTTTTGCATATAGATTGTCCATTTCTGCTAAATACTGGTTATCTTGTTCTGTTAAGTAACCATCCAAATCTTCTGCTTTTAAGATAATTTTAGAACTCATCCTACTCTTCCTTTATTACAAATTTTGTATATTTCTAACTTAATAGAATACACAAAAAACGAAAAAAAATAAATAGGTAAAAGCGAATTTATCTACTTGAATTAAAAGAAAAAAGCCTTCCCAAAAATTATCAGGAAGGCTTCATTTGACTTATCTAAAAACTATTGCCACAATGTTTCAATTTCAGCTTTATAAAGTTCGTTTACTTTATAGCGCATTAATTCTTGCTTTGCAGAAAGTTCTTTTCCAACTGTAAATGGTTCTGGAATACATTTGATTTTGAAAATCTTTTCACATGTTCTAAAGCCATTTGCAGCAGAAATACGTTTGTTAATATCATTCATGATGATATTTGTGATTTCTGGTGTTTCGATAAGTTCATTATATGTTGTATATGTAATGTTATTTTCATTAGCATATGCAATAATGTTATCTTTTGCAGGTACAATCAATGCACCAAGATATTTTTGATCTTGTCCAAGAATAACTGATGTATCAATGTAAGTTGTGCTATTTAGAGCAATTTCAATAGCTAGAGGTTCAATATTTTCACCACCAACTAAAACGATTGTATCTTTTGCACGACCTGTGATTTTAATTTCGTTATCAACTGTTAGCATACCAAGGTCACCAGTGTTAAACCATCCACCTTCATACATTACAGAATTTGTTAGTTCTTGTTGTTTGTAGTAACCTTTCATAATTTGATCACCACGAGCAAATACAAGACCTGTTTTTCCTGCAGGAAGTGGATCCATTGATGTTGGGATACCATTTTTTTCTGCAACAATTTTTACTTCTGCACTTGGGAAGATTTCACCAACACAACCTGGACGTGGATAACGTGGATTTCTAACAGAAAGTACTGGAGCACATTCTGTAATTCCGTAGCCTTCAAGAAGTTTTAGACCAATTGCACGATAGAAATTGTCTGTTTCTTTTTGTAAAGCTCCACCACCAGAAATTGCAGCTTTAATTTGTCCACCCATTTTTTCACGAACTTTTTTGTAAATTAAAAGTTCACCAAGACCATGTAGTGGCCATAGGAAAATAAATGGAATAATTCCTTTGATAAAATCAATAAAACGTGGATATTTCTTAAATCTTGTTACACGACCTGTAACATGATCTTTTGCCCATGCATATTTTGCACCAACGCTAACAAAAAATCTGAATAATGCATATTTAACACCACCAGCTTTTTTCATAGCTTTGATAACACCTTTTGCAAGTGAGTCCCAAAGACGTGGAACACCACACATCCATTCTGGTTTGATTGCAGCAAAGTCAGGAAGCATAACAGGTGCAACTGGCTTTGAATATGCAAGTCCACTAGCAAAAGTAAAGCTAAAGTATTGAATAGCTCTTTCGAAACTGTGCCATACAGGAAGAACAGAAAGCCACATTTCACCTGGTTGTACAGGAAGAATTGATTTTACAACTTCACACTGAGAAATATAGTTTCTGTGTGTTAACATTACACCTTTTGGTGTTCCTGTTGTTCCAGATGTGTAAATCATTGTAGCATTGTCGTTTGGATCGATTAAATCCATACCAGCTTCAATTTCTTTTTTTGATTCAGCATTTACTAAAGATGCAGCTTTTTCTAATAAATCAGCAAAGTAAATGATTTCAAGTTTTTTAGCTTTTGCTTTTTCTTCTGCTTCAGCTTTGTTGTTACAATCAAAAAGAATTACAGTTTTTAGATCTGGCATTTCAGCATCAGATTCTGTAATCTTGTAAAATTGTTTTTCGTTTTCGAAGATTGCAATTCTACAATTTGAGAAAGAAATAATATAAGTTATTTCTCTAGCCATAGAGTCACATCCACGAGGAACGTCAACTGCGCCAAGTGATAAAAGCCCCATATCAGCTAGTAGCCATTCGCGACGATTATCTGAAATTAATGCAACATTCTCACCTTTTTGAACATTTAACTGTTTAAAAGCAAGAGCCAATCCTATAACTGTATTGTAAAAATCCTTGTAAGAATAATTTACAAATTTACCATCACTTCCTTTTGCAGCCTGACATGTAATTTCAGGATACTTTTCAGCTGTCATTTTTAATAACAATGGCAAGTTTTTTGGTAGTTCACTAACAATAGCTTTCTTTTTCATAATTATATTTTACTTGTCTTGGAACAATAATTCAATCTTTTTTTTGTATTTTGCGTTAATCTTATGACGCATATACTCTTGTTTTCCAGACAATTCCTCCCCAATTTTGAAACTCTCCGATAAAATACTAAATGAATAGATTCTTTCACATGTTCTGAATCCATTTTCTGCATTAACTTTTGAATCAATTTCTGAGCGAATCAAGTTTTTGATTTCAGAAGTTTCTAACAATGTTTCATAATCTGCAAAGTTAATTCCGTTTTCTTTTGCATAACTCTCAACTGCATCATGATCTGGAACAATCAAAGCTCCAAGATATTTTTTATCTTGGCCTAAAACAACTGCTGCTTCAATATATTGACTTGATTTTAATGCGCCTTCTACAACTAGAGGTTCAACATTTTCACCACCAAGTAAAACAATAGTATCTTTTGCACGACCTGTGATTTTAATTTCTTTATCAAGTGTCATCATTCCAAGGTCACCAGTATTTAGCCAGCCTTCTTCATCAATGATTTGAGCTGTTAAATCTGGACGTTTGTAATATCCCTTCATGAGCTGATCACCTCGAACTAAAATCAAGCCTTTTTTTCCAGCTGGTAATGGTTTTGTATCAACAATTTTACCATGTTCTTCTTTTACAATTTTAGCTTCTATACTAGGCATAATTGTACCAACACAACCTGGTCTTGGCTTACGATAGTCGCGCAAAGAAAGAACTGGAGCAGTTTCTGTCATTCCATATCCTTCGATTACGGTCATATTAATTGCACGATAGAAAATATCAATTTCTTTTTGAAGAGCGCCTCCTCCTGATATGATAAATCGCATTTTTCCACCGAATTTTGCTCTAACTTTTGAGAAAACTAGTTTATCTCCTAGTTTTGCCAATGGCCAAAGCAAAATAAAGGGAATAATTGAAATCAAAATATCAAAAATTCTTACACGTGGTTTGAATTTACAAACACAACCTGTTAGAAGTTCCTTCATTTTACAATATTTTTTACCAACAGAAAGGAAGAAATTAAACATAGCAAATTTAATACCACCTTCCTTTTTCATAGCACGATTAATACCAGTTGCTAAAGATTCCCAAACACGAGGAACACCACACATAAAATCAGGCTGAATTTCTGCCATATCAGGTATCATAATTGGTGCGATTGGTTTTGAGTAACACAAGGTAAACTTCAAAGTCATTGGGATATATTGGAAAATACGTTCAAAAATATGCCAAACTGGAAGAACTGACATATAATTGTCATTTTCTTTTGCATCAAGCACATGTCCAATAACTTCTAGCTGTGCTAAAAAGTTTCTATGAGTAAGCATTACACCTTTTGGAGTACCTGTTGTTCCAGATGTAAAAATTAGAGTACAAACTTCGTCTGTGTCTGTTAACTCCATTTCTGCTTCGATACGAGCCTTACGGTTTGGATTATCAAAGGCAATTTTCTTTCCAAGTGCCAACAATTCATCAAAAGTATAAACTTTAATCCCATTTGATTTTGCTTTTTCTAGAATTTCATCAGAAGCCTTATCAAATAAAATCGCTGTCTTTACATTTGGTGCTTTATCTACATTTTGTAATAATTTTTCTAATTGCTTTCCATTTTCAAAAAATGAATGTAAACAATCTGCAAAATCAAGAATGTAACAAATTTCAGTACTCATTGTATCACAACCACGAGGAACATCAGCTGCTCCAAGTGATAATAATGCTAAGTCTGCAACAAGCCATTCTCTGCGGTTGTCAGAAATCAAACCAACATGACTACCACGTTTTACACCGATTTCTTGCATAGCAATAGAAAATGCAACAATATCAGCATAAGTTTCTTTATAAGTATAATGTATGTATTTGCCATCTTTATTTCTTGCTGATTGACAAATATAATCGCCATAATTCCATGCTCTATCCTTCATTAGCAAAGGTAGATTTTTTGGTAAACTTTTATCTACTACAACTTGATTTTTCATTTTTATACCCTCTCACGATATATCAATATATATTTATTATGACATTATCACGATTTACGTAAATATGCAAGTATTTTCCTTACAATTTTTGATTTTTTGTCAAAAAAAAGA
>JAZQUR010000042.1:0-34897 GCA_045631425.1 Treponemataceae bacterium
CCCCCCCAAACAAAATTTGTCAACAAAAAAAAGAGAGCAACGAAAAATTCGCTGCTCACAAGGAAAAATCTAGTTAGTTTTTTATATATAAGTCCAAATAATTACTTTGTTAAGTTTTTTTGAAAATCAATTTTTCTTTGATTCATCTATCTTGTCTAAAACTACTTCAAGTTTGTCGCCGTATTTTTTATATGCCTCAGATTCAGCAATAAACTTGATTTTGGTTCCTGCCTTGTTTACATATAAATCTTTATTATTAAAATATATACTATAAGTTGCATCTTTATAACTTGTGGATTTTGTAGCTATATAAGGCGGCTCATCAGAAAAGACATATTCTTCTTCAATTTGTTGTTTATATAGATCTCTGCAATATTCCCAAATTTGCTCGTTAGTAAAAGAGCCATTTAATTCTTCCACCGTATTATAAACATATTCTGTAAAATCAAGTTGAATTGTAGAACTCATATCAAATGTATATTTTCTTATATCAAAAAACATAAAAAACCCGGCTTTCATGCCTAACTCTTCTTTTAGAAGGACATATCCTTCCCATTGTCCTTGTATTTTACTTAATGAAGAAACCTTTATCCATGGGTCTTCTGCATCTGTATTTGAAAAACAAGCAACACAACTAAAAATTAAACAAACTAATAATAAAAACCATTTCTTTTTCAAAACTTTTCTCCCAAAATTTTAGATAGGAAATCTTATCCTCTTGCAACAAATTTTGTCAAGAAAATCAATTCTTAATTCCGAATTCTGAATTCAAAATTTCCCCAAACCCAAAATTCTATGTTATAATTTATTATTATGTTTAAAAAATAGAGGTTTTTATGCAATCCTTATTCAGAAGCGAACAAAATAAAACTAGATGGGATTTAGTTATCGCCTTAATCATCATTCTTGCTGGCTGTTTTATTTCAGCCTTTGGAATTTTCAAAAAACTCGATTACCGTATTTACGACAGTCTTCTTTCCATAAAACCTGCTACAAAAGAAAAATCTGATATCGTTATGGTTTCTATCGATGATGAAACTATTGCAAAACTTGGTTCTTTCCCTTGGTCGCGGGATGTTTTAGCAGATGCTATTATTCGGATGCGTGAACTTGGTGCTGCCTCTGTAGTATTCGATATTGAGTATTTATCACCTTCTTCTCTTGGAGTAGACACAGACTCTAGTGACGCTCTTTCCGACAACTTCAACAACCTAGCAGAATTACTTACTTCCTGCGTTCAAGAACTTTCTGATGCTGTAACTTCTGGACAACTTCCAGTTGAATATCTTCCAGAAATGATGGACAGCTTAAACTACGACTACATCGTACCAGAAATCTCCTCTCTATATGACAGTGTTTCTTCAAATATCTTCAGAGATAACGATGAATACTTTGCAAAAGCTCTTCACTATTTTGGAAACTCTTGGCTAACTCTTAACGTAACTGATATGGCCCTCACTCCAACAGATGAGCATCTAGACTATGTCAAAAAACACGTTTTATTGAACAATGTTTCCGATCCAGAATATCTCATCCACCAAGAAGGTGTTAGATATTACGCTTACCAAGGTTTAACAAAAGGATTTACAGCTTCTCTCCATTCTTTGATGAAACAATCCTCTGGTGCCGGATTTACAAATGTTATCCTAGACTCTGATGGTGTACGCCGTAGAATCAAATTACTTTTCAACAAAGACGAGCAACACGCTGCACAACTTGTTTTTGCACCAATTCTTGATATTCTAAAACCAAGCCACATTATCAGAGATGGCTCTAAACTGATTTTGGAAAACGTAACATTCCCAAATAGCTCAACAAAAGAAAATCTTGTTATCCCTCTTGATAGTGATGGAAATATGCTTATCAACTGGATTAAAAAACATTTTATCGAAAGTTTTAACAATGAACCTGTTTTATTTTTACATAACTTAGATACCTGTGAAAAAAATATTGTCAGTTTGCTTCGTGATATGGAATCTCTTAGATTTCGTGATGAAAATGGATATTTGCTCCCATATCATGAACTTTGCGTAAAGTTGCTAAATGATTACTATTATTGTAAAGCTTTAAAAGATACTTTGCTAAACGACCTTTCTACAGATTCTAGAAACGACCCACGATACGAGGAACTTTTCGCTGCCCGACAAGAATTTTTCGCTGGTTGTCAAGAACTAACAAAATTTACCTATAAAAGCGAAATTCTTGATTTGCTAAGTACACTCTTAGTTGATGACCCTGATACTTTGGAAGAATATGCTAATTTAGTTCATAAAATTTTCAATTCTCTAATTGAGAACTTAAATGCCTACACCAACGACTTCACTGAAATGCAAGCTATTTACAACGGTGCATTCTGTATTGTTGGCCATACAGCAAGTTCTTCTACAGACTTGGGAACAACTCCTTTTGAAAACAATTACGCAAACATCGGTACTCACGCCAACGTATACAACACAATTATGACAAAATCTTTCATCACTCCACTTCCTCGTTGGATTGGTGTTTGCTTTGCAAGTATTTTGTTGTATATGATTGTTCTTTTGACTGGAAAACGAAGAGCCTTAACTTATAACATTTTTAGTATCCTTGGAATTGTACTAGTTTTATTACTAGGAATTCTCCCAATGGTTTTGTACAGCTACTACGTAGAAATAATTCCTGCTTTATTTATCATGATTTTTGGTTACATCGGAACAACAATTTTCCGTCTTGTAACTTCTGAAAAAGATAAATCATTCTTAAAACAAGCTTTCTCAACATTCTTGTCAGAAGACGTGGTAAATATTCTTGTAAAAGACCCTAACTTGTTGAAACTTGGTGGTGAAGAATTTAACTCAACTGCTATCTTCACTGATATTGAAGCATTTTCCACTTTGTCTGAAAAACTTTCTCCAAGTCAACTTGTATCTTTGCTAAACCGATATTTGACTTTGCTTTCTGATATCATCCTAGAAAATCGTGGAACTATCGACAAATACGAAGGAGACGCTATCATCGGATTTTTCGGTGCACCTATCGCGTCAGACCAACACGCTTGGCAAGCTTGTATTTCAGCAGTTCGCATGAAACAAGCAGAAAAACAGTTTAACCGCGAAGTTCTCGCAGAAGGGCTTATTCCATTCCCAATCAAAACACGTATTGGTATCAATACTGGAAATATGGTTATCGGAAACATGGGTACCGAACAAAAAATGAACTACACAATGATGGGAAACAACGTAAATCTTGCAGCTCGTCTTGAAGGTGTAAATAAATTCTACAAATCAAAAATATTAGTTTCTGAAGCAACTTGGAACGCTGCAAACACAGGTGATCACGAAGGCGTCCTTGTTGCACGCCGATTAGACAGAGTTCGCGTAGTAGGAATCACAACTCCTGTTCAGTTGTATAATATCGTTGGTGTAAAAACAGAGTTGCCAAAAGCTGCTATAGAATCTGTTCGTATTTTTAACGAATCTATAGATTTATATCTAAAGAAAGATTTTATAAATGCTGCAAAAGGCTTTGTTGAAGCACAAAAACTTTATCCAGAAGACGAAACACCAAGTGTATTCGTTGAAAGATGCAAACAATACTACACAAACGGTGTTCCAAGTGATTGGGACGGCGTAGTAAATATGACAAGTAAGTAAAAAAACAGGAGAAAAGATGGACATTATAACAGTTTGTATGGGAAGTTCTTGTTTTAGCCGAGGAAACTCTGCTAATGCAGAAATGATTCAAATCTTCATAAAAGAAAATAGATTAGAAGATCGTGTAAAAGTTACCGGCTGTCTTTGCGAAGGGGAATGTAAAAGCGGTCCAAATATTAAGATAAATGGTAAACTTTTTACAGATGTTTCCCCAGAAGGATTAGAAATTTTACTTAGACACGAACTAGGCTTATAATAGTGAAAGATACCTAAAAAGGATTTTTTATGAAATTTTTATATCCAATTTTTACAGAACAAACAGAATGTCAAGACTGCTACAAATGTGTTAGAAATTGTCCATGTAAGGCTATCCGCGTAGAAAATGGTCACGCAACTGTTGTGCCTGAACTTTGTGTTCTTTGTGGTCGCTGTGTAACCGACTGTCCAGCCCACGCAAAACACGTTCGGGATGACCTAACAAAATCCAAAAGACTTTTTAACATCAGTGATAAGGTTTTTGTTTCCCTAGCTCCATCCTTTGCCTCCGAATTTTCAGATTATACTATTGAAGAACTTTGTGGAGCTTTGAAACTCCTTGGATTTTATGCTGTGTCCGAAACAGCCATCGGCGCAGACATTGTTTCAAATGAAATTGCAAAACGTCTTTCATCATCCTTTAATCAAGATGACAAATCCCTAAAATCAAAACTATTTTTATCATCAGCTTGTCCTGCTGCTGTTGAATACATCCGTCACAAACTCCCTGAATATTCAGAATACATAACCGATTGTGCATCTCCACTTTTGGCACACGCACGGTTTATCAAATCAAAATACGGAAAAGACGCAAAAATCGTTTTTGTGGGGCCATGTATCGCAAAAAAACGAGAAGCAGACACTTTCTCAGAAATTGATGTAGCAATCAGTTTTACAGATTTACGACAATGGCTAAAAAGCGCTGAACTTTTCCCAAACAGCCCAAAAATCAAGAAAATTATTGCAGAAGAAAAATGCAACTTTGTACCAGAACGGGCTGGAAAAGGCTCTCTTTATCCTCTTGATGGAGGAATGTGCACAGCAATCAAAGCATACGAAACCACAAAAAATGCATTAAACAAAGTTCGAATGCTTTCTGTTTCCGGCATCGACCAAATTCCATCAGTTTTGGAAGGTATTTCCGAAGAAACTCTAAAACAGCCACTTTTCATAGAATTTTTATCCTGTGTTGGAGGATGTGTAAATGGTCCTGGAACTTCTACAAGTGGTTCCACAGCCCTAAAACAACTTTCTGTTGTGGACTACGCAAATCCAGCTTCAGTTTCTTGCTCGAAAGAAATCTTGGATTCTGAAATCGATTTGAAAGCAAATCTTGAAATCAGCAAAAAAAGCACAAAATCATACAAGGATGAAGATATCAGAAAAGCCTTGCGCTCTGTTGGTAAATTCTCCCCTGCCGATGAAGTAAACTGTTCTTGTTGTGGATATGATACTTGTCGAGATTTCGCTTGTGCTATGCTTGATAAACGGGCAGAAAAAACTATGTGTCTTTCTTACATGCGAAAATTGGCACAGAAAAAAGCAAATGGTCTTATACAAGCTATTCCAAGTGGCGTAGTTATTGCTGATAGAAATCTTAATATCGTTGAATGTAATAAAAACTTTGCAAAACTTATGGGCCCTGAAATCGAAGAAATGTATAACGCTCTTCCAGGTCTTGAAGGCGCCGATTTATCAAAAATCACTGCATTATCTCGCTTTTTTGCAGATGTACTTGATATAAACGGACCAGACATTATCGAGCGTGAAGTTCGAGATGGCAAAAAGATATTTCACGTTTCTGTTTTTGAAATCGGAAAAGATGATTGTGTTGGTGGTGTTATCGAAGATGTTACAGCGCCACAAGTTCAACGAAATCGAATTATCACTCAAGCAAAAAAAGTTATCGATAAAAACTTGTCTGTTGTACAGAAAATCGCTTTCTTACTTGGGGAAAATGCTGCAGAAACAGAGTCTATGCTAAATTCTATCATAGAATCTTTTGCAAACTCTGAAAATGAACCAGACCCATACGATAGGTAGCAAATAATGGAAAATACATTTATCGAAGTTGGCCACTATCAATTATGTAAATACAACATGCACGCAGAAGGTGATGTTTTCCTTTCTCAAAAAAATCCAAGTGATGGTCGTGTTATCACAGCACTTTCAGACGGGCTTGGCTCTGGTATCAAAGCAGGTGTTTTGGCAACTCTTACCGCAACAATGGCAACTCGCTTTATCGCAATGGATATTCCTATAAAACGAGCAGCTGAAATCATTATGAACACTTTACCAGTTTGTAAGGAACGGGGAATAAGTTACGCAACTTTCACCCTTGTGGATATTGAGCCATCTGCTGCAGTTCGCATCATGGAATACGATAATCCACCTTATATCCTTATTCGCCAAAACACAGTTGTTGAACCAATCAAGGAAATGACTGAACTTGTACGCAAAAACAAAAAAACAGCCCCTCGCCGAGAATCAATTTTACAATATTCGCGCTATGATGCTCGCCCCGGAGACAGATTGATTTTCTTCTCTGACGGTGTTACTCAAAGCGCCATGGGAAGTATGGTTTTCCCTTTTGGCTGGGGATTTGAAAACGTACAAACCTTCGTTCTTGAATGTATCGAAGCAAACCCAAATATCAGTGCTCGAGAACTTGCCAAAAAAGTTGTTCAACAAGCCTCCTCATACGACGGTTACAGCCCAAAAGATGATATTACCTGTGGTGTTATCTATTTTAGAAATCCTCGGGATATGCTAGTTGTAACAGGACCGCCAGTTCTCAAAGAAAACGATAAAATCGTTGCCCAACTTTTTGATACCTTCGACGGTCGAAAAATCGTTTGCGGCGGAACAACTGCAAATATTCTCAGTCGAGAATTAGACCGAAAAATCAGTGTTATCCTAAAAGATATTGACCCAATCGTGCCGCCTATTTCAGAAATGGAAGGGGCAGACATGGTTACTGAGGGCATTATCACCATGGGAAAGGTGTCTGAAATTCTAGAAAACGGCGGCAACACAGATAAAATGAAGCGAAACGCTGCCACTCGCATGGTAGAAATGTTTCTAGACTCTGACCGCATAAAATTTGCAGTGGGAACAAAAATCAATGAGGCTCACCAAGACCCAAATATGCCTGTTGAGCTTGAAATCCGCCGCAATATCGTAAAAAAAATCGCTTCTTTACTACAAGATAAGTACCTAAAAGAAGTTCATATCCAATATTTTTAAAAAATTTTCTTTGCAAAATATTGCAAAGTATTCAACTTTTTTCTAAAAGGTGGTATTATATGAAAAAAATTAAGGTTTCTATTTGTACAGGAACAACTTGCTATGTAATGGGCGCTTCTGAGCTTTTATTACTTGAGGAAGTTTTACCTGCTCATCTAAAAGATGTTGTAGAAATCGAAGGCGTCACTTGCCTAGAAAAATGCAAAAGCACAGGCGTTGGAAAAAGCCAAGCTCCATTTGTTATGGTTGATGATGAACTTGTTACATCCGCTTCTGTGCAATCTGTAATCGCTAAGATAGAGGAAAAGAATGCTTAACGTAAACAATAATGCAGCACAAATCAAACGTGAGATTCTAGTTAGAATTGCTAGACTTCAGTTAGAAGGCAGACTCGAAGATGGTGTGCATTATATCCCAAGAGAAATGGCTCCTCGTGGAAGTGAACCACTAGGATGTTGTATTTTTCACGATAGAGAAATCTTGCGTCAACGTGTAATGGCTCGTCTTGGACATTCTGTAGAAGAATACAATGATGAAAAAAAACTTGCAGAATACGCAAAAGAAGCTCTAGACAGAGAAAAACCAACTGAACCTTTTTTAACTGTTCTTCACGATGCTTGTAACGCTTGTGTTAAAACACAATTTATGGTTACAAACGCATGTCAGGCTTGTTATGCTCGCCCTTGTATGATGAACTGTGGTAAAAAAGCTATTACTGTTCAAAACGGTCGTGCAAGAATTGATTCTGAAAAATGTGTAAACTGTGGGCTTTGTATGCAAAACTGTCCATATCACGCTATCATCAGAATTCCAGTTCCATGTGAAGAAGCTTGTCCAGTTGGAGCAATCTCAAAAGATGCTAACGGAAAAGAATGTATCGACTACGATAAATGTATTTTCTGTGGTCACTGTATGAGTGAATGTCCATTCGGTGCTATGATGGATAAAAGCCAACTTGTTGACGTTTTAAAACATATTATCAATGGCAAAAAAGTTGTTGCAATGTACGCACCAGCAATCGCAGCTCAGTTTAGAGCAACAAGTGGACAACTAGAACAAGCTCTAAAAGTAGCTGGTTTCCACGATGTTATGGAAGTTGCTATCGGTGCAGACATCACAGCAGATAAAGAAGCCCACGAATTCGAAGAACGAATGGAAAAAGGCGAAAAGTTGATGACTACATCTTGTTGTCCAGCTTACGTTCGTGCTGTAAAAGTTCACGTTCCAGAACTTCTTCCATGTGTTTCAGATACAAGAAGTCCAATGCACTACACAGCAGAACTTGCAAAAAAAGCAAATCCAGACTGCGTTTCAGTATTTATCGGACCATGTCTTGCAAAACGAAAAGAAGGCCAAGACGATGAATTCGTTGATTACGTACTAAGCGTAGAGGAAATCGGTGCACTTTTCATTGCAAAAGAAGTAGAAATTGGAAAACAACTCGTAGAAGAATGCGAAGGCTGTAAAAAACCAACTTCATCTGCTAGAAATTTTGCTGTAACAGGTGGTGTTGCAGAAGCTGTAAAAGTTCGCCTAAAAGAACCAGAAAAACTTCGCCCAGCAGTTATCAACGGCTTAGACAAAGCTGGTATGAAAACTCTAGCAACTTACGGTAAAATCCAAACTGGTGATATGGAATCAACTCCAGACACACCAAACCTTGTTGAAGTTATGTCTTGCGAAGGCGGATGTATTGCTGGTCCTTCAGTAATCTCAAACCCAAGAATCGCAGCTAACCAACTAAAACGCTACGTTGAAGCTGGTTCCAAAAACTAGTTAAATAGCATAGAAAAAGCTTATTAGGTTTTCTTCAAAACTTGATAAGCTTTTTTTTTGCTTTAAAACAAAAAAAGCAACTAAAAAAGTTAAACAAAACTTCTTCAGTTGCTTTTCCTATCTTCGCTTAAAATCATAGGCCAAAAATCCTTCAAAAATCCATAACCTATAATTTTATCAAAATCTATTTTAACATTGCGATAGCTTCAAAAAGGCTTGAACTTAACCAAGTTTCAGATTGGAATGCAAACAAATCATCAACTCCATTTTTATAATTCATAATCTTTGAAACATAATTTAGTGTAACCTGTGGAGTTTCACCATTTTTTACACGACGAGTTCCTGCATTATACATAGCCAACGCTGCAACTTCATTTCCTGCTGTATCCAAGCAAAATCTCAAATGAGATAATCCGTATTTTGCACTTACATAAGGATCGAAAAATTCGTCTTCTCTCAAACTAGGGAAAGAATTGTTATTTAACTGAAACAAACCTCTATCAATAGTGTGATTTGAGTTACGGTTTACAGCTTTTACGTTATAACTACTTTCCGAATAAGCAAGTGCAAATGCCAAAGATAAAGGAATATCATTTTCATCTGCGGCCATCAAAATAGCTTCTGTAACAACTTTATTTCCAGTAATTTGAGTATAAAACCAAGTTACAGATTCTTTAAACTCTGGATTTCGATAAAATTTTAGCCCTTCATCTTCCAATCTTGAATGCTGAATAACTGCTGATTGCATTGCTTTAGACACAGCACTTTCAACTTGAATTTCTTTTTCTTGAACTAAATCCTTGAGACCATCTTGATTTTCTGGTTCTTCTTCAATAAAGGCAACTTCTTCGCCCACAGCATTTTCAACCGGGAAACAAAAAGATACAAACAAAGCAGATACAAAAAAGAACAAAGCAAAAACTATTGTCCCGGTCACATTTTTAAGAAAAACCGTATTTATATTTTTTTTCCGTGACATATATTTAAATTATGACAAATTTTAAAAAAATAATCAAGAAAAATTATGAAAATTTTTGCAAATCTTACAGTTTTTTAACATTACACAACAAACTATACAAAAACTTTCTGTTTTCTTTTTTTGAATTCTTATTGTATAATAGAAATAATGTATACACGTGAATATTCTGATTTGCCAGAAAAACTGATTATTGATGGCAAACCTCAATTTGGAACATATAAAACATATCCTCAAAAGCTTGATATCAAATATGTAAAAGAACCTTTTTTCACAATTCCTTTGCCAAGTTTTTTTACTAATTTGAGGATTCGTGCAAATCTTTCCTACACTATAAATATAGACAATTTTGTTGGAATTATCGACTTTTTTGATAGCAAATATTTTTGTTTTATCGAAGTTGTCCTTTGGGATAAAGCAACAAAAAAGAAATACGCTTACCGCTCAATTTTTGGATTTAAGCGATTGGTCCCAAAAAATATGATAAAAGCAACTTGTGGGAGTTTCAGAAAACGTCGCTATATCAAAATCACTTGGGATAAATCACAAGAAAAATTTACCGTTGTATTTAACGCAAAAGGCGATGATGCTCGACCAAATTTCGCTGCCACCTTCAAACGAAATGGCGAATTGCTAGGGGAACTTACATCCGTTGTTCCAGCACCTACAAAGCGACGATGTACCGCATCATATTGTAGTGCATTTCCAATCACTGCAACTTTAACAAAATCACCAACTAAATATCAGTCTTTTACTGCAGAAGACTATAAAAATCAGGGCTTATGTTTTTTTGATATTCGCAGAGCCTACTACACTCTTCGAGTTAAAGAAACTTTCCTAATTGGAACTGGCACTGTAGATGGAAAAACTTTTGCATTCCGTCTAGCCACATCAAATCACGACGCAGTTGATAAAGACTCTTTCAACGAAAACGTGCTTTTTATCGATGGGGAAACTACCTTGCTCCCTCCAGTAACAATTACACAGCCTTTTGGAATTTCAAAGCGTTGGATAATTCAAGATACTGAAAATATGGTGGATTTATCTTTCCATCCGATTTCCGATAATAAACGCATAGCAAGTATTTTTATCTTGCGCACTGAATATCACACTGTATATGGTTCTTTTGAAGGTGATTTAAGCTCAAAAGGCGGAACCATTTATCACATAAAAGACTTACTAGGAATTGGAAGCAAACGCTCTTTGCGTATGTAAATGAGGTTTTATGGACTATCAATATAGCGATAAAAAGCCAGTTGCACGATATGAACCGGGCGAACTAGAACGAACACGAAAAAACTTAGGCAACATTGATAAAGAAGAAGCTCTAAAAATGATAAAGACTCTTGGTGGAGAAATCGGCGTTGAAAAGTCGGCTCCCATCGACATGTCTAAAATGCCAAAAAAACCAAAAATTTATGGTTCTCGGATGGTGGATTCTCGCCCTCTCACAACAGAATTTGAATCAAATAACAATTATGTAAAAAAAACTCAGCCTTACTCAATACCAGTAATCGAGCAAAGAGTTCGCACTGCCATAGATGATTTAATGATTGATTACGGCATAAAATCTAAGGCAAATTTCATAACAGCTTTTATCAACTGGGCACTAAATCGTAAGGATATTTTGTCTTACAACTTCGTTACAGAATCCCTAAATCTTTACGTTACAAATACAATTAAATTCACAAGAATTGTTCAGCAACTTATCACAAATCTACCAGATACAGTAAAGAAAAATGTTGATACAAGTTCCACACTTTACCACAAAGCATTAAGAAAGATTAACAACTTTGATACAGAGTTGATTTCAAAACTCTACGACCAAGTTTACAAACACGCATCTGATACTTCAATAAAATCAGTGCAAACTCTTACAAAAGAACTATTTAAGTTTTTATATTGTTTTTACTTTCTTGGAGAAGGCAGAGTTAATATTATCCTAAAACAACTATCCACAGATATTTGTACAAAAAAAACAATCAATCAAGAAGCTATTCAAAATCAAGTTCGAGATGCTTCAAGTCATTGTTTATTTATTTTCTCACAAGTTTACAAGGGAATGTATCCTGTTTTGCTTCGACTTTGCTGTAAAGAAGTTACACCATTTGCAACCTTTTATACTGCCGAAAGTTCTAGTATCCTTAAATTCCTTGAGCTAACCAAGTTTGATATTTTGTTTCCTGAAAAAGATCCTTCTGAACAAGAAAAAAAAGAAGAACCAACAAAAAAAACTATTAGTCCAGAAGAAGAAAGAGAAATATACGAACAAAAATCTAGAATGGAACTTTTTGAAAAAGGTATTACGATTTTGGATATTATGTTCCCAGAAGCAGGATGGAAAAGTCTTGCTCACATGCCAGATATGTATCCATATTTTGAACCTTTATATGATTTTACAGAAGGTTTCGACTACATTTCCCCACAAAATCCTATGCAAATCACAGCAATTTTGATTCGTATTTTGGATGATTTTTTCACAGGCTGTCGTTATATCACTTTTACACCAGATGACCAACTTCAACTTCTTCTTGGAACAAAAGAATTTCAAAATCAAATAGACAGTTGGGGACAATATTTAACTGTTTTATTTGATAGAAATTATCTTACAAGTCTTCGAGAACTTGTAAACAGCGTTGATGCTAAAATTGATTACACAGAAACTCAATACGGTGGACGAGAACTTTCCAACTTGTATTGGTATGCTAAAAATCAGTTTTTGCCATATCTAAAGTTTGATTTGAAATTCTTAGACAGACCAAAATCAGAAACTATGCTTCGCCCGCTTTACAGAGTTGTTCCAAATATTCGAAAAGCCTTTGAGGAAATTGTTAAACGAGCAGAGGCAAATTACGCACAAAATCCATCTGGTGCCAACGACAATTCAGAGAATGGGGCTATAAAACTTTGGAATCACTACCATTTCCCAATGCCAAATATGATTTCTCGCCGATTAGACGTTTTGCTTGGTGGAAAAAATTCTCCAAAGACTAACAACCTAAATCTTTTGAAATACACAGCTTGTGTTCTTTCCGTTTTGGATTGGTGGCTAAACGATATAAACAGCCCAGCTTATGCAAAAAATGCAAGTTGTCCATTCCGAAAAGATGTAGACGGGCATCCAAAATTCACAACTCCTGTAATGTCCAACGTTGACTCTTTATTTGCAAAACACATAAGAAGTCGAAAAAAAGAAAACTAACATCAGTATTTCACAAAAAAACCCCGATGAAAAATCATTATTCATCGGGGTTTTGCTTTATATCAATTTATACAATTTACTATAGTTCACCAGATTCAGCTGCGCCAGGAAGCCCAATATCTTTTCTGAAGAACATACCATCGAAAGACACACCTTCAATTCCTTTGTAAGCTTTTTTCCAAGCTTCATCAAAAGTGTCTGCATAAGCAGAAACTGCAACAACACGACCGCCAGAAGTTTTTAGCACACCTTCTGCTTCGTCAAATTGTGCACCAGCAACATACATAGTTGCGCCAACATCAGCCAATAGAGCCTTATCAACAGTCATTACGCAACCTTTTTTGTAACTTCCAGGATAACCTTCAGAAACAATAACAGGAGCGCATACAAACCCTTTTTTCCAGCTGAAATCAAAGTTTTTCACAGAACCATCTGTAATTGATTTACACATTGCTGCAAAATCAAAATCCATCAAAGGAAGAACAGCCTGAGTTTCAGGATCTCCAAGACGAACATTGTATTCAAGAAGTTTTGGACCATTCTTTGTAAGCATCAAACCAAAGAAGATAAACCCACGATAGTCAAAACCTTCTTCAATCAAACCTTTTAGAGTTGGCTCTAAAATATCATCATTAAATTTAACTAAATCATCTGCAGTAACATCAGCAACAGGAGAAATAGCACCCATTCCACCAGTATTTGGACCTTTTGCGCCATCTAGAAGACGTTTGTGGTCACGAGCAGTCTTAAATGGGATAATAGTAGCTTTTCCTTCTTTTGCAAGTTCTGGAGTAACAGAAACAGCAGAAAGAATAGAAATTTCTACACCCTGTAAATATTCTTCGATAACAACACGATTTCCAGCTTCCCCTAAAGTTCCGTCTGTCATAAAATCGTCAATAGCTTTGTGAGCCATTTCCAAAGAAGAAGCTACAACAACGCCTTTTCCAGCAGCCAATCCATCTGCCTTAATTACAATAGGAGCTCCCATTTTATCAATATAGTTGTGAGCATCTACAGCATTTTCAAAAGTTTCACTAGCTGCACAAGCAACACCATATTTTTTCATAAATGATTTTGCTAAATCTTTACTTGCTTCTAATTGAGCAGCAGCTTTGCATGGACCAACAGTTGGAATTCCCTTTGCCCACAACAAATCAGCAATACCAAATGCCAAAGGATCTTCTGGCCCAACAACAGCCATATCACATTTTTCTGCAACAGCTACGTCAACCATAGCTTCAATCCCACTAGCAGCAGGTTTTACGTTGCGGCATTTGCCCTCAGAATAAGTTCCACCATTTCCTGGAACACAAACAATTTCAGAAACTAAAGAACTTTTTGCAAGTTGCACACAAATTGCATGTTCTCGCCCACCAGAGCCAATTACAATAATTTTCATATTTGTATAATATCTAAAAAAATGGTAAAGTACAACAACAAAATATCACAAGTTTTTTATAAAATAGGCAAATATCGATATTGTCCTATAAAAAACCTTGTGATAAAATCATAAATGAGAGGAAAAACATGCTAAAAGGTAGACATTTAATCGAACCTGGCAATTTAGAGCTATCAGAAATAGACGAAATTTGCCAGCTTGCAGAAAAAATGTACAAAAATCCTGCAGAGTACGCAGAAGTTTGCCATGGAAAAGTTCTTGCAACTTTATTTTTTGAACCAAGTACAAGAACCAGACTTTCTTTTGAAGCAGCTATGCTTCACTTAGGCGGTTCAACACTAGGTTTTGCAGATGCTTCATCATCTTCTTCAACAAAAGGAGAAACTCTAGCAGACACAATTCGTGTAGTATCATCCTACGCTGATGTTATTGCAATGCGCAACCCAAAAGAAGGTTCTGCCTTACTAGCATCAAAATATTCCAGTGTACCAGTTATTAACGCTGGAGACGGTGGACATCATCACCCAACCCAAACACTAACAGACCTTGTAACAATCCGTGCCCTAAAAGGCGGATTAGAAGGACACACCATCGGATTTTGTGGCGACCTAAAATTCGGGCGTACAGTACACAGTTTGCTAAACACAATGAGCCGATATCCAAACAACAAATTCGTATTAATCAGCCCAAAAGAACTAGAACTTCCAGAATATTTTGTAAACACAGTACTAAAAGACAAAAATATTGAGTTTACAACATCAGAAAGACTAGAAACAGTTATCGACACCCTAGACATTCTATACATGACACGTGTTCAAAAAGAACGCTTTTTCAACGAAGAAGATTACATTCGCTTAAAAGATAGTTACATTTTAGACAAAGAAAAGATGAAACTAGCAAAAGACGACATGATTGTTCTCCATCCACTACCACGCGTAAATGAAATTGCAGTAGAGGTAGACGATGACCCAAGAGCAGCCTATTTTAAACAAGTGAAGTACGGAATGTTTGCTCGTATGGCTTTAATCTCAAAATTACTAGGAGTTCTATAATGTTAAATATCGAATCAATAAAAGACGGAATAGTAATCGACCACATTAAAGCAGGGTTGGGAGCAAAGATTTTTAGTTGGCTCGGCTTAGACAAGGCAGAATATTCAGTAGCACTGATTATCAACGCACCATCAAAAGCAATGGGCAAAAAAGATATTATCAAAATCGATAACATAATCAACATTGATTATTCGATTCTTGGCTTTATCGATCCAAATATCACAGTAAATATCATCAAAAACGAGACAATTGCAGAAAAAATTACCCTAACACTACCAGAAAAAATCGAAGGCGTAATCAAATGCAAAAATCCACGATGCATTACCACAACAGAAACCTACGAAACACAAATTTTCCACCTAGTGGACAAAGAAAAAGGTCAATACCGCTGTGGCTACTGTGACGAACTCACAAGTTCAAGAAATTTCTAGAATTTTTCCAAGGATATTTCTAAAAATATTTCCAAAGAGATTTTCTTAATAATTTTTTGGACGAACCTTTTACCCTGTGGGTCCAGCCATTCAGGGCTCGGTCCCCTCGGTATTTTTTTGCGTCATAAATGCCGCAAAAAAACACTTTGGCTACGCCAAACCCTTACTGTCTGGCGTAGGCTAATTCTAGTTCTACAAAACTTGTAGAGCTTTTCAAAAATGGCAAAACTAACAAAACAAACAACCTTTCAAAATACAACATAGAATCACAAAATCCGGAGATTTTTATGGATAAATACACAATTATTTACAACACACGCCTCGTTGATGCAAACACAGATACCAATGGTACACTACTGATAAAAAACAACCTCATCCATAAAATCGTTCCACACAAAGCAGAAAACCTACCTGAAACCCTCGAAAACTTCGGGGACGAGATTTTACTCAAAGCAATAAAAATAGACGGTTCTGGCCTTGCCCTTATGCCTTCATTCGTGGATATGCACGTTCACTTCAGATATCCAGGCCAATCAGCAAAAGAAGACCTAGAAACAGGGTCAAAAGCTGCAGCTCACGGCGGTATGGGAACAGTTGTGCTTATGCCAAACACATCACCAGTTGTTTCAACACCAGAACTTGCTTCCCAAATTCGCCAAGAAGCCCAAAATTTAGGTTTTACAGATGCATTACAAACCCTTTCCATCACAAAAGATTTTTCAGGAAATGATATTAGCCACCTAGATTGCTTAAAAAACCAATCACGCCTAGAAATCGGATGCTTGGAAATTCCAGTTATCACAGAAGATGGAAAAGACGTTCTCTCAGATGAGGTGATGAAAGCCGCCATGGAAAAATGTGCAGAAGCAGGAGTTATCGTTTCTTGCCACTGCGAAGATCCAAAATTAGTTCCAACAGCAAAAAAATTCCGAGATGAAAAAAACTGTTTTGAAGCAGAAAAAGTTCTTGCAGAAGCAGAAAATACATACACAAAACGAAATCTAGACCTTGCACTAGAAACAAACTGTAGAGTTCATATTGCTCACATCAGTACAAAAATTGCTTTAGATTATGTGCGACAAGCAAAATCCACAGAAAAGGGTAAAGAGCTTGTTACATGTGAAGCAACACCACATCATATTGCACTAAACCAAGAAATGACAGGATTTGAAAACCAGCTTGTAAATCCACCATTACGGCCAGCATCAGATATGAAAGCTGTTGTAGATGCCATTTTAGACGGCACAGTGGATGTTATCGGCACAGACCACGCTCCACACACATTCCAAGACAAAGAAAATGGTGCCTGTGGATTTTCTGGAATCGAAACTGCATTTTCAGTTTGTTACACAACCCTTGTAAAAGAAAATGGATTACCACTTTCAAAGCTTTCTGACCTAATGGCCAACAAGCCTTCTAAAATCTTAGGGATAACAAAAGGTCTTCTACAAAAAGGATATTTAGCAGATTTAGTTTTAATTGACTTAGAGAAAGAATACACAGTTGATAGCAATAATTTTTATTCAAAAGGAAAATTCACTCCTATCAACGGAAAATCATATTTTGGAACAATCCTAAAGACATTCCACCACGGAAATATGGTTTATCCGTTTTAATAGGTTATGTCAATCTAATACCTTCAGAAATTTAAATTTCTATAAAATAGGAAAGATTTTTCCTACAGTGAAATAGCAGTAGATCTCCATTCAATTATATGCAAAAAATTCATAATTCAAAAAAAATTGAAGATAATAAAAGCTTTAAAAACAAAAAACCCTTCCGAAGAGCCCAGGTACACTACGGCACAAGAGTGACTAATCTACTGCTGCTTCCTTCCGGACCTGACAGGGTTTGAAAAATCATCTTTGCATAGGACCTGAGCATTTCGCAAGGGTCTTGCTTTACATTATTTCTTGCAATCCGGAGAGAGGGGGATTCGAACCCCCGGTACCTTTCGGTACGCAACCTTTCCAAGATTGTACCTTAAACCGCTCGGACATCTCTCCAATTCTGAAAAAAAAAGTGGCAAAAAAATCTGCCACATTTCATTAGCGAGTCTAAGAGGATTCGAACCTCTGGCCTTCAGATCCGCAATCTGACGCTCTATCCAGCTGAGCTATAGACTCATAATAAGTTGTTTTGTAGTATTTCAACTACTTCTCGGAGCAGGGGGGATTTGGTTTCCGTCGCTAACGTCCTGTTAGCTCCTCCAACCCGCCTCAAACCACTGTCGCAAGCATCCTGCTTGCTTTTCCTCGCACTTGCTCGGCGTGGTTTTCCGTTCGAATCCCAAACTTATTCTTAAGTTCAAGATTCTTTCAAAACTCCAATCTCTCGGAGCAGGGGGGATTCGAACCCCCGATACCCTTTAGGGGTATAACTCCTTAGCAGGGAGCCACCTTCGGCCTCTCGGTCACCACTCCATTGCACTAAAGTTAATGACCTCCTAAAAAAATAACGGAATCACTTCCGTTCCCGAATCCAAGAAGTCAACACTTGAAACCAAGTGACTTCGGAGCAGGGGGGATTCGAACCCCCGGTACGTTTCCGCACAACGGTTTTCAAGACCGCCGCCTTAAACCACTCGGCCACCGCTCCATAAATGCTTAAGTAGAATACTCTTTATTGAGATTCTTGTCAAGCACTTATACAAAAATATTTAAAATATTTTTATTTATTTGTTATTTCTTTTGCTCTATTTAATGCATCAGAAATATTTTCAAAAACATTGTCCTTACCTAACAAATCCAACATTCCTGTTTTTTCCATTAGCATATAAGGTTGTGTGTGAACACCAGAAAGGATGATAGTAATTTTCTTTCTATCACATGCTTCTTTACACTGTTCAAGAGCTTTTAATCCACCTGCATCAATGTAATTTGTATTTCTCATACGAATGACAAAAGCCTTACATTCAATATTAGCCTTTTCCATTGCCAATTCAAACTTTCTTACAGTTCCAAAAAACAATGGTCCATCAATTTCATATACAACAGTCTTTCCAGGGATTTCTAAATCTTCTTCTTTTCCGTTATCTGTAATTCCACCAGTTAAAACATTTTGCTTTGTTTGAACTTCTGAAACATCAATCATTTTTTTGATAAAGAAGAATGCTGCAAAACCAAGCCCGATTTCAATAGCAACAGTCAAATCAACAAAAACTGTAATCAAAAATGTTACCAATAAAACACAAATATCTGATTTTTGACCTTTTAACAAGGCTTTTACAGCTGGAATTCCTGCCATATTCCATGCAACGCTTACCAAAACAGCTGAAAGTGCAGCCATTGGGATATAAACAGCATATTTTCCAAGCAACATCATTATCAAAAGTAAAACAACAGCGTGAATAATACCCGCAATTGGAGTTCTACCACCATTTTTAATATTAGTTGCTGTTCTTGCAATAGCACCAGTAGCTGGAATACCACCAAACAATGGACTTGCGATATTTGCAATACCTTGTGCCACCAATTCTGTGTTACTGTCATGTTTTGAACCAATCATACCATCTGCAACAACAGCACTCAACAATGATTCGATAGCAGCCAAAACCGCAATAGAAATAGCAGTTGGGAAAAGTTTTGTTATTGCTGCAATACTAAAATCAGGTAAAGATGGAGCTGGTAAAGATGAAGGAATTTCACCATATCGACTACCGATTGTATCAGTGTGCCATCCAAAATATTTTTCAAATACAAGATTCAACAATGTTGCAACGATAATTACAATCAATGATCCCGGGATTTTTTTATTGATTTTTGGCCATGCAAAAATTACTACTAAACTGATTAATGCCATCAAGAATGAATACCAATTTATTGTGCCGATTGTTTTAGCATATACACCAATTTTTCCGATAAAATCACCAGGCATTTCTCCAGTTGTTAATCCAAGGAAATCACCAATTTGTCCAACAAAAATTGTTACAGCAATACCTGCAGTAAAACCAGTTACAATTGTATAAGGAATAAACTTTACTAATCCGCCCATTTTGAAAACGCCTAGTAAAATCAACATAATACCTGCTAAAACTGTTGCTGTAGCTAAACCTGCAAAACCAAACTCTTGAACTACACCAAAAACAATTACTGCAAAAGCACCAGTTGGCCCACCGATTTGAACTTTACTTCCACCAAAAAAGGAAATACAAAAACCTGCTACGATTGCTGTAAACAAACCTCTTTCTGGCCCCACTCCACTTGCAATAGCAAATGCAATAGCCAAAGGCAATGCAACAATACCAACAATAACACCTGCAATCAAATCACTTAAAAAAGATTTTCCATTGTAGCCTTTTAAACTATTAAACAACTCTGGTTTAAACATAAAAACTCCAATAGCGTAAGTTGCGCTAATTGGTTTCATAATGATACTTTTTTGCAAAAATTTCAACAAAAATACATTAGAAAGTACAGTTTTCTAAGTAAAAAAACTAGTTTTTATTCCAAGGCCCTTTTCGCAAAACTTCTTGAATTCCGCCCTTTATCTCCTCAAAAGTAAAATTCATCCCTTCCAAAGATGATAAAGCTGCATTAATCGAAGCCTGATCCAATTCATCAATTTCATTCAAGCTTTCAATCATTTTTTGCACATGGGAATATAATTGGATAAAAATAACAAAATCTTGCTGAGGATAATCATCAACTTCCGTTTTAGAAGATTCAATTCGCTTAAACAAATCGTGAGTTTTCTTAAAAACATTCAAGGCTTGTTCTCTCACCACAGCTTTTTCATAATCAGCAAACCAATTATAGTTTTTTTGAAGCACTGGAAAACGATTTTTCAACAAAACATTTGAGATTTCAATTTCAAAAGGCCTTGGGAAATCCGGCTCATATATTCTATCAATGATTTTTGAATAATCTTCTTCTTTTCTAAATAATGCGTCATAAATATAAGCATCCAAAATCGCATCTGGCATTTGTAATCCGAGCATATTTTGAAAAAGACTTTCTTCCTCTGTCTCTGAATCAGAAGCCCAATTTTTTGAATCCGAAATATCTTCATTCAAAATCCACAAACGTGATTCCACGCCAAACTCAGAAAATCCAATTTTTTCAGAAAATTTCAAAAATTCTTCAACAGACCCAGCATCTGGCACAGATAAATCAAACATTGAGTTTACAAAATGAAGCATTAATTGCTCCTCAATGCAAGAACATGGACCAAATTTATGCAAATTCTCTATAAATTTTTCCTCAAATTTTTTATTCCATTCCTCTTTTTTTTCATCAAATACTGACTGCTCAAAAGGATTTAAGCGATGACGACAATCAGCCTCCAAACTAACAATGCTTTGAGGAAAACTTGTTACTGTAGCACGAATCCAATCTTCATACTGAAAATCATAACGCTGATAAAAGTCTGTCATATCCAAAACTGTACTTTCCAACATTGATGGCAGCTCAAACCCGTTAAAACTAAAATCCTTCCCTTCGTTCACCGGATCAAACATCACGTATTGTAAAAAGTTTTCATCTCCAAATATTTTATGACAATGAATCATCTCACTTGTCATGATATTTTTTGTAGTATAATTGATTAATTTTTTATCAGACAAAAACTTAATTTCAAAAGGATAAATATCTCCATCCAAAAATGGGACACATCTATGCCCAACAATAAGGATATTATGATCAATTTCATATTTTGTCGGTTTAATACCAAACTGACGCCCAGTAAAACACCCACTTTTTGTAATATATAAATCTTCTTCCAACTTAAAAACACTAGGATTTACATCAAGCCACTGACGCAATGTTTTTACAGAAACTTTTGTTCCAAATAATCCCATTTTTCTCTGTAACTGTTTTGGTGAGAATGTTCCTGTTTCATATTTAATACAACTTTCAAAAAGTCTAAAATCTATTTCATCCATACGCTACTAAACTATCTTACAGATTTAAATCTAACACATAAAAAGGATTTTTTCTTATTTTTCCGAAATAAATTGATAAAAAAAATAAAGCCACCCAAGCACTTAATTTTACTTAAGATTCTGAGTGGCTTAGAAACATAATTCTAAAAATTACTTATGCAATTTTACAAGAATTATTTGCTGTTTTTAATCTTTGCATGACAATATTTGCAAATCTTAGCTTTTTCACCATCAATTTCTGTTTCAAACAAGATTTTGATGTTTTCTTTTTTACAGCTAGCGCAAGTTCCACGTCCATGAGCTGGTAACTCGCGAATGCCTTTACCTCTGTGTGCTTTAGACATGACTTACTCCTTTGTTTCTGTTTCTGCAGGAGCTTCAGCTTTTGCAGTTTCTGTTTTTTTAGCAGATGCTTTTTTTGTTGCTTTTTTTTCTTCAGCAGGAGCTTCTGCTTTTTTTGCTTTTGCAGCTTTCTTTTCTGATTTATCAGTTGTATCTAGTTTGTAGTCAACTAATTGAAGAATAACCATATCAGCAGCATCACCTTGACGGAAACCAAGTTTTAGAACACTTGTATAACCACCGTTACGATCTTTCATTCTAGGACCAATTTCTGTAAAAAGCTTTGCTAATACAATTTCATCCTGAATAAATCTTGCAACTTGTCTTCTGTTATGAACTGAGTCAACTTTACTTCTAGTAATAAGTTTTTCTGCAGCTTTTCTAACTTCTAAAGCCTTAGCTTTTGTTGTAGTAATACGCTCATATCTAAAAAGCGAAGTTACCATGTTCCGTGACATAGCACGACGATGTGCTGATGTACGAGAAAGAGGATTAAATCCCATTTTATGATTCATCTGATTCTTCCTTCTGCTTTGAGAAATTGGCAGCATTCTTTAAATGACTATAATCTGTCATTCCAAGACTAAGGTTCCATTCAGAAAGTTTTTCTTTAATTTCAGTCAAACTTTTCTTACCAAAGTTTCTTGTCTTAGCAATATCTTCTTCTGTTTTCTTTGTTAATTCACCAATAGTTTTGATGTTAGCATTTTTCAAACAGTTTGAAGAACGTACAGATAATTCCAATTCATCAACTGGAGTGTTTAACAAAATGTGAATTCTTTCGTCACCTTCATTCAGAGTATCACCACGTCCCATATCACTATCATCGAAGTTAACAAAAATTGTAAAATATTCTTTTGCAATTGATGCTGCTTCAGCTAGTGCATTTTCTGGAGACACAGTACCATCTGTCCAGATCTCGATCACTAATTTGTCATAGTCATTGCGCTGTCCTACACGGCAAGGTTCGATAGCATATTTAACCTTGAGTATCGGAGTAAAAATAGCATCCAAAGGAATTGTACCAACAACTTCAATGTAATGCTCATTTTCTTCAGCAGGTACATACCCTCTTCCAAGATCCACTTGTACTTCAAACTCTAGACGAGCACCTTCCATCATTGTGAAAAGGTGCATATCTTTTGTAAGAATCTCTAGTTGTTCGCCGCGATTAAAATCATCGCTAGTTACTTTACCAGGACCTGTGAATTCGAACAAGAATGTATCCTGATCTACATCGTCAGGAAGCCGCAAACGAATCTGTTTAAGACTGTTCAAAACCTCTAGTGCATCTTCGACAACGTTTGGAATAGTTTCAAATTCGCTAGAAATTACGTGTGCAACACCATCAGCATCATAAGATGTAATTCTTACACTACTAATTGCATAACCCGGAATTGAAGACAATAGGATTCTGCGTAATGTATTACCCACTGTAGTCCCAAAACCAGTTTCAAATGGATAAGCTGTGAACTTTCCATAGTTTGGATTGGTTTCCAAGTGCTCAAAATTGATACCCTTAGGTTTCTTAAAACCAACAAGCAGATTTTTGCGAGCCATCTGAACTCCTTATTTTGAATAGAGCTCAACTACGAGCTGTTCTTTAATATCAGCAAGATCTGTAACTTCTGCACGTTCTGGATATGCAACAAAAGTACCTTTCTGTGCATCAATGTCAAGATTAATCCAAGGATAGTTACCTGATTTATTTACTTCATTCAAAGCATCTAAAATTGTAGCAACTTTCTTGCTTGCTTCTTTTACTTCAATTACATCACCTGGTTTGATGCGATAACTTGGGATATTCACTTTCTTTCCATTTACAAGGAAGTGTCCGTGAGATACAAGTTGTCTAGCTTGATTGCGGCTTGATGCAAAGTGCATTCTATATACAACATTGTCAAAACGACATTCAAGAAGTTTAATTAGGTTTTCACCTGTGATTCCAGGCATACGGTGTGCATCATCAAATGTAAGGTGGAATTGTTTTTCCAACATACAATATGTTCTCTTTAGCTTTTGTTTTTCACGAAGCTGTAGAGCATATTCACTACGTTTACCAATTCTAGCCTTAGGATCTTTTCCTGGTGCACCACGTTTTTTGTTTAGAGGACATTTGTCACTCTTACAACGATCACCTTTTAAGAACAATTTTTTTTGTTCTGTTCTACAAAGTCTACAAACTGGACCTGTATATCTAGCCATACCTTAAGTTCTCCTATATTACATGCGGCGTGTCTTTCTAGGACGACAGCCATTGTGTGGGATAGGTGTAACATCAGCAATTGATTTTACTTTTAATCCCAAAGCACCAAGTGAGCGAACAGCTGATTCGCGTCCAACACCTGGGCCTTTTACGTATACATGTACTTCACGAAGACCATAACTTACTGCTTTTTGTACAGCTGCTTCTGCTACAGATTGTGCAGCAAAAGGAGTTGATTTCTTTGCTCCGCGGAATCCAAGTCCACCTGAAGAAGCCCATGAAAGAGCATTTCCCTTCAAGTCTGTAATAGTTACAATAGTATTATTGAATGTAGCTTGGATATATACGTTACCTTCGTAAACGCTTTTTTTCTCTTTACGTTTTTTTACGGTTGCCACGTTAGTTTACCTCCACCTTATTTCTTCTTACCTGCAACGGTCTTTTTCTTACCTTTGCGTGTGCGAGAATTTGTGCGAGTGCGCTGTCCACGAACAGGCAAACCTTTTCTGTGTCGTAATCCACGGTAACATCCAATGTCCATAAGACGTTTGATATTTAGACCGATTTCAGAACGTAAACGACCTTCTACTTTGTATTCACCATCAATGATAGTACGTAGAGCACCTACTTCTTCTGTAGATAAATCATTCATCATACGTTCGGTATCAATGTTTGCTTTCTTACAGATTTCATCTGCAGAAGAACGTCCAATACCATAGATATATGTCAATGCGATATTGACATGTTTGTTAGGGAGGTCAACTCCCGCAATTCGAGCCATCTGTTACTCCTCAGCCCTGTCTTTGCTTGTGCTTTGGATTTGAACAAATAATGCGAACAACTCCGCATCGTTTGATAACCTTACACTTGTCACATATGGGCTTTACGCTGGTTCGTACTTTCATAAAAATCCCCCTTGGAAGGTGTCAGAATACCGAATTTTAGCAAACCGCAATGGTTACAATTCGGTATCCTCTATTAAACACTATTTTCCAAACTTATTCTATAACTTCCATCAAAAAAAACTAAAAAATCTAAAGATTTCTTGAACGAAGTTTACCTTTTTTAACAAGTCCTTCATGGTGGTGCATTTTTAGAAGTGATTCAATTTGACTCATTGTGTCTAAGTCAACACCAACTAAAATCAATAGTGAAGTACCACCCATCAACATTGAAATTGATTGTGGTAAACCAAATAGACCTTGAATAACTGTAGGAATTACAGCAATTACTGCTAGGTATAAAGAACCTGGCAAAATCAATCTATTTAGTACTTTTTGCAAATATTCTTCTGTCTTATCAGGGCGGATTCCAGGAATAGAACCACCGTTTTCTCTAATATTTTTTGCAATTTCTGTAGGATTCAAGCTAACTTGAGTATAGAAGTAAGCAAAGAAAACAATTAGAGCTACAAGAATAATATTGTATGCCCAACCAGTAGGTGTTAAAAAGTTAGCAAGCTTGTTAAGCCATCTAACGTTTGGAGCTAAGCTAGTTGCAATCTGTAGTGGGAAAGTCAAAAATGAAGATGCAAAGATTACAGGCATAACTCCAGATGGATTTAGTTTAAATGGAATGTACGTATTTTGTCCACCGTACATTTTTCTTCCTACAACACGTTTTGCATAGTGTACAGGAATCTTTCTTTGTCCTTGTTGTTCATAGATAACTAGAATAACAATTCCAACGAACATGATTAGAACAACGATTACTGAAACAAGTTTACTCATGTCTTCAGAAACTAAACGTCCTAATTCCCATACTGCTGAAGGAAGTCTAGCAACGATACCTGCAAAGATTAACATTGAGATACCATTACCAATGCCACGGGCTGTTATCTGCTCGCCCAGCCAAATTGTTACCATTGTACCAGTAGTAACAGCGATCATTGCAATCATCTTGAACATAAAGTTACTTGAAATTACAACTGCGCCAGGAATACTACTAGCATATACAGTAACAGCCAAAGACTGAATCAAACAAACAAACACGGTACCAATACGTGTCCAGGATTGAATCTTCTTTTGTCCACCATCTTCTTGAGCAATTCTCTTTAATGATGGAAAGATGATAAGTGCTAATTGCAAAATAATCTGTGTTGAAATGTAAGGCATAACACCTAGCATGAACACTGAAAAGTTTGAAAAAGCACCACCAGCGAAGAAATCCATATAATCCACAAATGAATTAGATGCTCCTGTTGCACTTCTAAAATAAGTAGTAAGTGCTTCTGGATTAATTCCAGGGATTGTTAATACGCTGCCTAAACGAAAAACAGCGAGTACAATTAGAGTAAAGAATACGCGTCCACGAATCTCTTTTACTCTAAACATATTAACTATCGGATTGTTTGCCATATTATATTCATCCCGTTTTTTTATTGTTCAGTTACAGAACCGCCGGCTTTTTCGATCTTTTCCTTTGCAGAAGCAGATACTTTGTCAACAGCTACAGTTAACTTTTTTGTTAATTCGCCATCACCTAGAACTTTAATTAGTTCATCAGCTTTGTTAGCGAGTCCTTTTAAAACGAGAGTTTCTTTGTTTACTGTTTCACCATCAGAAAATCTTTCTTCAAGATCACGTAAATTAACAATAGCAAACTCTTTTTTGAACCAGTAGTTAGAAAAGCCGCGACGTGCGATACGGCGGTATAAAGGCATTTGTCCACCTTCGAAACCAACGTATACTTTTCCGCCAGAACGAGACTGCTGACCTTTGTTACCTTTACCAGCAGTAGAACCACGTCCAGAAGATGAACCGCGTCCAACTATTCTCTTTTTTTTGTTAGCACCGTGTGGTGCACTAAGATTGAAATCTGACATTAGTTCATCTCCTCAACTTTTACCAAGTGTTGAACAGAAGCGATCATTCCTGCAATAGCTGGATTGATTTCGTGTTCAACTGTAGAGTTGATTTTCTTTAGACCAAGAGCACGAACAGTAGCACGTTTTGCAGGCTTTTGTCCGATTGTACTCTTAACTAAAGTAACCTTTACTTTGTTATTTTTTGCTTTTGCCATTGTACTTAACCCCATAAATCCTTTAAGGTTTTTCCTCTGTTCTTAGCAACTTCACGAGCGTCCATTAAACCTTTACAAGCTTCAAATGTAGCGCGAACTACGTTTACAGCTGTGTTTGAACCAAGTGATTTAGACATAATGTCTGTTGCACCAGCAGCTTCTAGAACTGCACGAACAGCACCACCGGCAATAATTCCAGTACCTGAACAAGCTGGTTTTAGAAGAACTGAAGAGCTCTTAAAACGTGCTTGAACATCGTGTGGAATTGTACCGTTCTTTAAAGGTACAGTGATAAGGTTTCTTTTTGCCTTATCAACACTCTTACGGATAGCCTCTGTTACATCATTGGCTTTACCAAAACCAAAACCTACTCTGCCTTTTCTGTCTCCAACAACTGTTAAAGCTGAGAAAGAGAATCTGCGTCCACCTTTTACAACTTTTGCAGTTCTGTTCAACTTAATTAGTTTTTCAACAAACTCTTTAGGCTGGTCTTTATCATAATTCTTTTGGTGTTCCATTGACTTCTCCTAGAATACGATACCGGCTTTACGAGCGCCATCGGCAAGAGCTTTCACCACACCATGGTAAAGATAACCGTTACGATCGAAAACTACGGTTGTAATTTTCTTTTCTGCAAGACGTTTACCCATTGCTTCACCAAGCTTTTCAGCACCTTCAACAGTTGGCTTAATATCAGCAAACTCTTTTTCTAGTGTTGAAATAGCAGCTAGTGTTACACTTGCGTCATCATCAATAACTTGTACATATAGGTTCTTGTTTGAACGTGTTACAGTCATACGAGGACGAGCTGCTGTGCCATGGAGGTGCTTACGAATATGAATCTTTCTCTTAAGCCTTTTTCTGTCTTTATCATTAAGTTTTTTAATCATATCGCTTCACCCTTATTTTACACCGGATTTTCCGACTTTACGTTTAATGATTTCTGTTTCGTATTTGATACCTTTTCCTTTGTAAGGTTCAGGTTTTCTTAATTTACGAATTTGTGCAGCAAACTCACCAACAGCTTCTTTGCTAATACCAGAAATTGTTAGTTTGTTTTGACCTTCAACTGTTACAGTTAGGTTTGAAGGAATAATTGCAATAAAATCATTTGAATAACCAAGATTCATTACAATTTGATTTCCTTTGATTTCTGCACGGAAACCAACACCATTGATAATCAGAACTTTTGAATATCCAGTTGTAACACCAATAACCATGTTATTGATAAGATTGCGATATAAACCTTGAGCAGCGTTTGCAGCTTTTGATTCATCAGCTGGTTTAACAAGAATTTCTGTTCCAGCTTCAATCTTTACTAGATTGTTATATTTCTGATCTAATTTTCCTTTAGGACCTTCAACAGTAATTACATCAGGTGCTACTGTTACTTTTACGCCTGCTGGAATAGCTACAGGAAGTTTACCAATTCTTGACATTCTTTTCCCCTATTACCAAACAGTACAGATTAGTTCACCACCAACCATCTTTTCAGATGCTTTTTTACCTGTGGTTACACCTAATGATGTAGAAACGATTACTGTCCCGTATCCATTATAAACACGAGGAAGATCCTTGTATCCTGAATAAACACGACGACCTGGTGTTGAAATCTTTTTGATTCCATGAATTACAGGTTCGTTTTGTTCAGTGTACTTCAAATAGATACGGATGATTGAGAAACCATCTTGTGTAACTTTTTTGAAGTTTTTAATATAGCCTTCTGTTTTAAGGATTTTCACGATTTCCAACTTTAGTTTAGAAGTAGGAACATCTACCTTTTCATGGCGGGCCATTGCCGCATTTCTTACCTTAGTAAGCATATCTGCTATAGGGTCTGAAATACTCATTCTTTTCTCCTACACTACCAGCTGGATTTTGTGACGCCTGGTAAAAGGCCTTCACTTGCTAATTTACGGAAGCAAAGACGACACATCTTAAACTTGCGTAGATATCCACGTGGACGACCACAAATCTGACACCGATTGTACTTTCTTGTACTATATTTTGGTGTGCGAGCCGCCTTGATAATCATTGATTTCTTAGCCATGAACTCCTACCTTACTTTCTGAACGGCATTCCGAACTTGGTAAGAAGAGCACGTGCGTCGCTATCAGTTTTTGCACTGGTTACAACGTTGATATTCAAACCAGAAACTCTTTCGATTTTGTCGAAGTCGATTTCAGGGAAGATAATCTGTTCAGTAATACCAAGGGAATAATTTCCATGTCCGTCAAAACCAGTTGCTTTGATTCCACGGAAATCCTTAACGCGAGGTAATGCAACATTGATTAGACGATCTAAGAACTCATACATTCTTGCGCCACGTAATGTTACCATTACACCTACTTCATTGCCCGCTCTGAGTTTGAAGTTTGCAATAGATTTTTTTGCCTTGGTTTTCACAGCCTTCTGACCTGTAATAGCTGTAAGGTCAGTTACTGCGGCATCAAGTAGTTTCTTATTTGCAAGAGCTTCACCCACACCCATAGAAACTACAATTTTCTTAATTGCAGGAACTTCCATGAATGATTTATATCCGAGCTCTTTAAAGAGTTCTGGGGCGATTGTGTCATTATAGACTTTCTTAAGCCGGGGTACGTAATTACTCATTATAGTGTGTCTCCACATTTACGGCAAACACGAAGTTTCTTGTCGCCGTCGAGCTTATAACCAATTCTTGTAGGACCGCATTTTTTGCATACGATTGCAACATTAGAAATGTGCAAAGGTGCTTCTACTTCTACGATTCCACCACGATCCTGTTGAGTACGTTTTTTCATTGCTTTTTTTACAAGGTTTACACCAGCAACAATTACTCTGTCTTTGTCACGGATAACGCGAACGATTTGTCCACGTTTACCTTTGTCTTTACCTGCAATTACTTCAACTGTATCGTCTTTACGGATCTTGAATTTCTTTTCCATATTCTAAAACTCCTAACAACCTGTTCTTAAAGAACTTCTGGTGCTAAGGATACAATTTTCATGTAATCCATATCACGAAGTTCACGGGCTACAGGACCGAATACACGTTTACCTTTTGGATTCTTATTTGCGTCGATGATAACACATGCGTTGTCATCAAAACGAATATAAGTTCCGTCTGGACGGCGATATTCTTTCGCAATGCGAACGATTACAGCCTTTTCTACTGATCCTTTTTTAATTGTAGATGTAGGAATAGCATCCTTAACAGCTACAACAATAACGTCGCCAATAGTAGCGTAACGGCGGTGAGAACCACCGATTACTTTAATACACTGAACGGTTTTAGCACCGGAGTTATCAGCAACTGTCAAATTTGTTTGCATTTGAATCATACCAATTCTCCTTATCTTGCACGTTCAATGATTTCAGCAAGGCGCCAGCATTTTTCTTTGCTTAGAGGACGACATTCAACGATACGAACTTTGTCTCCAACGTGTGCATCGTTTAGTTCATCATGTGCCTTACACTTCTTGACGCGTGTAACATATTTTTTATAAAGCGGGTGTAGTTTTTTTGTTGAAACTGAAACAACAATGGTTTTATCCATTTTGTCACTAGTTACTAAACCAACAAAAGAACGTTTTGCTGCTTTATTTTGAACTACTTGTTCTTCCACGGGTCAACTCCTACTTGTCTAATCCGGCAATTTCTTTTTGACGGATAAGAGTGTTCAACGTTGCAATTTCACGACGCAAAGATTTCTTTTGCATTGGATTGTCAACGTGTCCAATAACCATTTGGAACCGGAGATCCAAATATTTTTTCTTTAGCTCATTCCGTTTTGTTACAAGCTCGGAATAAGATAGTTCTTTCTTTACAGCTTTAGCCATCTTTTACTCCTTACTCAACACGGGTTTTGAAAGCTACTTTTGTTTTGATAGGTAGTTTGCTTCCAGCTAATAATGCAGCTTGTTCAGCAAGTTTAACATCTACACCACCGATTTCAAAAATAATCTGTCCCGGTTTAATAACAGCAGCCCAGAATTCTGGTGCTCCCTTACCTTTACCCATACGTGTTTCAGCAGGTTTTTTAGAAATAGGTTTATCTGGGAAAACACGAATCCAAACTTGACCTTTACGGTTTAGTTTACGATTTAAAGCAACACGAGATGCTTCAATCTGTTTTGCACTTAACCAGATTGGTTCTAGAGCAACAAGTGCTACATCGCCAAAGTCAAGATAATTACCACGGGTAGCATTACCATCGATTCTACCACGTTGCACCTTGCGGTGCATTACTCTTTTAGGACTTAGAGCCATAATTAACTCCTTGCACTTTTTGCACCACGGGGAGCTCTTTCTTTGCGTGCATTATCTGCACCATGCTCTGTCCGTTCACGACGTTTTTTTAGAAGCTGACCAGCATCTTCATTTTGTTCGTGACCATAATTCATTCCGTTGAAAACCCATACTTTAACACCGATTTTACCGAATGTTGTGTGAGCTTCAGCGAAGCCATAATCAATATCTGCACGAAGAGTATGTAGAGGAACGCGTCCTTCTTTGTGCTCTTCAGTTCTAGACATTTCAGCACCACCAAGACGTCCACTTAGACGAATCTTGATTCCCTGAGCTCCAGATTTCATTGCATTGCTTGAAGCTTGTTTTAGTGCTTTTCTGAAAGAAGCACGGTTTACAAGTTGACGAGCAACATTTTGTGAAATCAATGAAGCATTTACCTCAGCACGAGTGATTTCTTTCACTTTAATCTGTACTTTTTTAGGTAACTTCTTTTGAATCTCAGCACCGATTTTTTCGATGTTGGCACCTTTTTGACCAATAATAACGCCAGGGCGTGCAGTGTGAATTACAATTGTAACACGCTGTGGATGTCTGATAATTTCAATTTCAGCAATGTCAGCGTTTTTACATTCATCTAATTCTTGAACCATCTTTCTGATTTTTAGATCTTCAAGTACTAAGTCTGCGTACTCTCTTGAATCTGCATACCAGCGTGATGACCAAGTTTTATTAACACCAAGACGTAGTCCAATAGGATTTACTTTCTGTCCCACGTTATTCCCCCGCCTTTTCAGCAACGATGACGGTGATATGACACATACGTCTTAAAAGCATATCTGCTCTACCGCGTGCGCGGAACCAAACTCTTTTTAGACGAGGACCTTCGTCAATACGAATTTCCTTAACGTAAAGCATATCTTCATCAAGCTTTTTGTTAGCATAAAGTGCATTAGCTGTAGCTGATTTTAATGTTTTAGCAATTAGCTTTGCACCTTTCTGTGGCATATTCTCTAGAATAGCCATAGCCTCTGAACAGGTTTTTCTCTTAATTACATTTGCTACAGGACGAACCTTTGTAGGTGATGCAATAAGGAATTTTGTAGTGGCTATATATCCGCTTTTTTCAGCCATAATATCCACCTATCTTTTTCCAGCTTTGTTATCAGAACCGGCATGACCACGGAAGATACGTGTTGGAGAAAACTCACCTAGTTTGTGACCAACTAAGTTTTCTGTAACGTATACAGGTACCCATGATTTACCGTTATACACTGAAATTGTATTACCTACCATTTCAGGGATAATTGTTGAGCAGCGAGAATAGGTTTTAATCATTTTTCTATCTGCTGCATTGTTCATTTCAATAACCTTCTTATAAAGGCTCTTTTCAATAAAAGGACCTTTTTTAACAGATCTTGACACGGTTATCTCCTACGCTATTTCTTCCGGCGTGAAACAATAAAATTGTTTGACACCTTCCGCTTGTTGCGGGTCTTGTATCCACGACAAGGTTGTCCCCATGGAGTAACAGGGTTACGTCCCTTACCAGCACCTTCACCACCACCGAGCGGATGGTCAACCGGGTTCATAGCCATACCACGAACGGTAGGACGAACACCACGCCATCTTGCACGACCAGCTTTACCAAGCTGTGTATTCATGCGATCTTCATTACCAACAGTACCAATTGTTGCATAGCACTTTTGGTGTACGCGACGAACTTCACCAGAAGGAAGACGGATTGTTACGTATTCTCCTTCTTTAGCTGCTACTAGAGCACTTGTACCTGCTGAGCGAGCAAGTTGTCCACCACGACCAAGATTTAGCTCGATATTATGAACTGTAAAACCAACCGGAATTGATTCTAAAGGTAATGCATTACCTACTGTTGGAGCTACAGAGTCACCAGAAACAATTTTCTGTCCAACTTGTAGACCTTTAGGTGCGATGATGTATCTTTTTTCACCATCTGCATAGAAAATCAAAGCGATGTTTGCACTTCTGTTTGGATCATATTCGATTGTACGAACTGTTCCAGGAATTCCGTGCTTATCACGCTTAAAATCAATTACACGGTATTTTCTTTTGTGTCCGCCGCCCTGGTGACGTACAGAAATACGTCCCTTAGCACCGCGTCCACCATTAGATTTGAGCCCACTTGTTAAGCTTTTTTCTGGCTTATCAGTTGTTAGCTCATCTCTCCGCAAGTCGATACGTGTACGTGTACCTGCGGTAATTGGCTTGTATATTTTAAGAGCCATTTAGGTTCTCCTTAATTTATTACGCGGTCTTAGGCTTAAACGCCTTCGAACACTTTAATTGTTTCGCCCGCTGCTAGACGAACGATAGCCTTTTTCCAACTGGAAGTTCTACCAGGTCTACCACGAACCCGTTTCATCTTTCCATACACATTCATTACAGTACATTTTTCAACTTTTACGTTGTATAATCTGCGTACTGCTTCTTTAATTTCAAACTTGTTTGCGTCTGGATGTACTTTGAAAACGTACTTACCTTCTTCGCGAAGCAAGGTTGCTTTTTCAGAAAGCACAGGCTCAATAAGGATATCTTCGTATACCATTATTTTGCCTCCTCTTCATCAGCTTTATAAAAATCTGAAAGATTCTTTGCAGCTGATTCAAGCATAATCACTTTTCTTCCATAGAAAAGATCATGTGCACGAAGACGGTTATATGAAAGGTAAGAAAGGTTAGGAATGTTTCTTCCTGCTCTCTTAATCATTGCATCATCATCTTTTAGAACTAATACTGTTCTTTCGTCTTTTGCAAAACGATTTAGAATAGCTACAAGATCCTTTGTTTTTCCGCTTGCTACAGTAAAATCTTCGATAATTGTAAGTCTATCTTGTTGTGCTTTAGCACTTAAGATTGACTTCATAGCTAGTCTTTTTACTTTTTTTGGTAAAGTAAAACTAAAATCACGTGGTTTAGGTCCAAAAATTACCCCGCCTCCACGTAATAGAGGTGATTTTTTATCACCACGACGTGCATTACCAGTTCCCTTTTGTTTGTAAGGTTTAGCATTGCTGCCATGAACTTCAGAACGGTCTTTTGTACAAGCTGTTCCAACACGTTTGTTTGCTAATTCGTTGTTGATGGCGTAATAAATTACATCTTCATTAACTGGGAGACCAAATACGTTGTCATCAAGGTTAATTGTGCGAATTTCTTTACCATCGACTGAATATACTTTCTTTTCCATCTAGTTACTCCGCCTATCTCTTAACCGCATTCTTGATAATCAGCGTACAGTTTTTATTCCCGGGTACAGCGCCGCGAACCATCACAACTTTCAATTCAGGGTCAATCTTAACAACTTTAAGATTCTGAATTGTAACACGTTCACATCCTGTATGACCTGCCATTTTAACATTTTTGAAACAGTGTCCAGGAGATGTACATGAACCAGTACCACCAGCTTCACGATGGAATTTAGAACCGT
>JAZQUR010000043.1:0-6967 GCA_045631425.1 Treponemataceae bacterium
CGAATTTCTGTGCAGTTATACTATAACTATCATTTGAATTTAAATAATGAGCTACAATTTCTGCTTTCTTTTTTAAAGTTAATTTAGACATAAAAAAAGTGTACCTCCAAAAATTGTCTCCAACTTTTGGGGTACACTTCAAAAAGCTAGTCTTTTTTTTTACTTTAATCTAAAAATCTTCCTACAAAATCTCTTCTAAAAATTGATTCAAAAATAGCAAACCTTCATCTGTAAGAAAAAATCTGCAATCATCAGAAGTTTTTTCCACATCCCCAAGTTTTTTCTTCATCCATTTATCAAAAATACCGGTTTGATCGGCGCACAACTTTTTATCGTCACCTGCCAAATATCCAAGGCGAGAAGCCAAATCACCACCAAAACGCTTTTTATACTGAGAAGCTTTCACCCCTTCCCTTAGCCGAAATCCCATCATCAAAAACTCAAACTCTTTTTCGGCCTCTGTAAGATTTTCTACATCACAAGGAATAGACGATAAATCAAAATCATCCCCTAGCCAAAAATCAATATACTTTTCAACATCAGCATTATTATTCCACCTAAAATCATCCACAGTGCCTGTAGCACCAGCCCCACATCCCAAATAATTTTCTACATGCCAATACACAGTATTATGCCGACTTTCAAAGCCCTTTTTCGCAAAATTAGAAACTTCATACTGATAAAAGCCCTGTTCCTCAAGAAAGTTCCGCCCCAAAATCCACTGATTTTCATTAACCTCATCAGAATAATCAACTTCTTCCCGAGAAATCTGTTTTTCCAAAAGTGTTCCCTCTTCCACCATCAATGAATACAGCGAAATATGATTTACCCCAAAACTGATAACTTTATTTAATCCCAAAAGAAAATCTTCATCAGAAAGATATGGCAAACCTGAAATCAAATCGCAAGAAAAAGAAAATCCAGCAGAAACCCACTTTTCTTTTATCAAATTTAGAGCAAAATCCACTTGTTTTAAGTCGCAACGTCGCTGGAGGATTTTTAGCACTTCATCATTGTAGCACTGAACCCCAACCGAAAGCCTGTTTACCTTTGTGATTTTCAGCATTTCCAAAAATTCTTCTGAAATATCTTGAGGATTTGCTTCCATTGTGATTTCAGCATTTTCATCAATTTTGCAATTTAACTCTATGAAATCAAGAAGTTCTTTTATCAATTTTACAGAAAGTAAGCTGGGAGTTCCCCCACCAATATAAATTGATTTTAAAAGGGTGATATTAAATTTTTGAAGATAAAAAGAGATTTCCTTTTTTAACGCCAAAACATAATTTTCAAAAATTTTTTGAGTTTTTTCGCATTGTGCAAAGTCTTTTCCAAGAGGAACGGAAAAAAAATCACAGTAACTACACTTTGAAGTACAAAAAGGAATGTGAATGTATAAAGAATTTGTTTCCATCAAATTAATCAAACGAACCAAACTAATTTAGTGAATCAAATGAACTAAATGGGAAAAATCTCAAAATCGCCTTTCCCTTAATTTGTTCAAGATTTACTGGTCCATAAATTCTTGAGTCTATTGAAGAAACTCGGTTATCTGCCAAAACAAAATATTCTTCATCTCCAAGGACGATTTCATCCATATTTCTTGCAGACCCAACTGTTGGATTTAGAGAAGCATCTGTTTGCACCATTGTTTCGTACATTCTGTCTGCAAGTTCAAATTCTGTAAGATAGTGCTGACTTCCTGCAGGTTTGATATAAACCACGTAATCTTTTATGTACAAAGTATCTCCTGGAAGTCCAACAATACGGCGCAAACTTGGTTTTTCTGTAATTTTATTTACAGTTTCAAATGGCCCAAATTTTCTAAGTGTAAAAAACTCGCAAAAGTTGTTTATGATTTTTTTTACCATTGGTAATTCGTGTTTGTACTGAGCATCAAGATAAACTACACTTCCACGATACAAATCGTAGTCATGGAAAAAAACTTGTTTATCAAAATTGTAAGGAATAACAAAAACCACAGAATTATCTGGATATTCGGGATTCATAGCTTTTTCCCCAACTTGATATGGGAAAATTACCAATTTCAATGCAAAATTCACAAATGCGAAAATCAACAAGAAAAATAAAACTATATTAAAAATCTTTCTCTGTAATTTTTTTCTAAGTACAAAAGAAAAATCATAAGGATTAGTAGCCATAATATCTCCAAAATTGCAATATTTATTAAAAAATCATTCTTTAATTTCTCTATAATAATATATGTACTTGTCGTTTTCAAGTATTCTCAATATAATTAAGGTATGTCAGAAGGTACAAAATTAATTGCACAGAACAAAAAAGCTAGATTTAATTACTCAATCGAAGATACTTATGAATGCGGAATAGAATTACAAGGCACAGAAGTTAAGTCTTTCAAAAATGGAAATATTTCTTTTCCTGATTCATTTGCTGAAATTATCAAAAATGAAGTATGGGTAAAAAATCTACATATTTCTGAATATTCTTTTTCATCAATTTTCAATCACAATCCTGACCGACCAAAAAAACTTCTTCTTCACAAGGAAGAAATAAAGCGTCTTGATAGAAAAGTTCAAGAAAAAGGCTTTACCCTAATTCCACTAGATTTTTACCTAAAAAACGGTAGAGTAAAAGTTAAACTTGGAGTTTGTAAAGGTAAGAAGCAATTTGACAAACGTGCCGATATAAAAGAAAGAGATGTTAAACGAGATTTACAAAGAGAATTTCGTAAAAAACTTGATAACTAATTCTCTCTTTCGTTGTTTATTGGATAGAGGACGTATAAGATAATCGTGAAAAAATTATTTTTAGTAATGGCAATTCTATTTTCTCATTTTTTTCTCATGGCAGAAACTAGAACTGTATATTTTTACGGCCCAATCACCAGTTCAAACGACACATCAACTACAAAACTCACATCAGACTTGTTTTATTCGCAACTTGAAAATCTAGCTGGATATTCACTTGTGGATAATCGCAATATTACTTGGCAAGAAGATTTCATCAATCAAATAAATGATGCAAACACAATTTTGTTTTACGTAGAAATCCAAGAAGATGCTCAAACTTGGAAATGTACACTAACTGCTATTGACGCTGAAACAAAAAAAAGGATTTCAAAAACTGATTTATTTGATGGATATTACAAAATCTTGATGGAAGCAAAAAACTCGCTGCTTGTTTTGTTAGACGAGTACGCAAGTCAAACTGCTAACGAGATTTCTCAAACAGTTGCACAAACTTATTCAAGCAAAGTAACGCTTTCTTTGGATACACTTTCTGGCACATGGAAGGGTGATAATCAGATTTCTCAAATCGTGATTTTAAGAGGCGGTAGAGGCTTTGTTATCTATAAAAACGGTGCCTCAATGAATATTCAGGTTTCTATCCAAAACAATATGATTTTTGCAAAGCAAACTAGCCGTTCAAACGCTTCATTTTTCCCAGATTTACCTCGGGAAGTGGCGCTTATTATGGCAAATGATGCACAGCCTATTGAGTGGATTTTATCTCTTGTGGACCAAAACACTCTCTCTGGCGAAAAACTCACTCTTATGCCAAAGGGAAATTCTGCTGAACGTCAAACTGTAAACGTAACTTGGAAACGCTCTCAATAAAGCAAATTAAACTTCTACACTTCCCTGTCTAATCACAACATAACTGTCATTTTCGATTTTTACCAAGGTTGAAGGCAAAGCATTTTTTTTGTCCCCATCTGTAACAATTAGCGCTACATCATTTTCAAAAACTGAGGAAATATCTGCTTCGGTATCTAAAATCGGAGATCCAGATTTATTTACGCTGGTGGAATACAAAGGATATCCAACTTTTTGGATGATTTCACGAAGCCACTGGTCCCCGGGACATCTAAAAGCAGTTGTGCCGCCGTTTTTATTATTTACGATGATAGTTAGAGCGCCTGGCCAACAATCAAAAAGTTTTTGTGGGATAATATCATCTGTGTAATTTGAAATGTCTTTTGGAGATGCAATTAGTTGGATAAAAGGCTTGTTTTCATCGCGGCCTTTTATGTTTTTGATTTTTACATCGGTGGCGAAATCTTTGCAAACGATTCCAGAAAAGCCGTAAACTGTATCTGTGGGGATAATTACCACATCCCCATTTTTCAAAGTTTCAACAGTTTTTTCTATAGATAAAACATCAGATTTAGAGATTTTCATAGTTTATTTATAATCAGAAAAAACAGAAGTTGCAACTGCCACAGTTTTTAGGCGATTTTTTGATTTCAAATCAACTAAGCAAAAAATTGATAAACTCATTAGGAAACAAGCCAAGCCCAAAAGTTTGCAAATTTCTTCTGATACATAAGAAATCTCAGACAATTTTACAGCAGAGCCAGTATCGTAAACAGAAACGCTATTTTCTGCGATTCCATTAATCTTAATGAGTTTTTCCCCTTCGTAGATAAATCCCAAATTTCGCGCACGAGATGTTATCATCCCAACATCATTTTCAAGTGCTTTGTGATCTAAATACAAGTTATCATTAATTTTTTGAACTTTTTCAACATTTATTGATAAAATATTCTTTTGCTCACTGAGCTGATTATAGGCCCAAACTCCATCAGGACCAGCAAAAACAACAATTAGAACGTAAGCTAGAACCCCAATAGAAATAGATAGTAAAAATTTTACGTTATTCATAATACTTTCTTTTCGGAATAATATTTTCTTTTCTTTATATTGAAATTCGTGTTATAATAATATTGATTTAATTTGCACTTTTAAGTTAAGTTTTCCACATTTTTTACCGATAGATAAGTGGATAACTTTACGCAAGTAAAAATATTGCAAAAATTACATGGATGTGGAGAATATATGTCGCTAGAACTTGATAACTTAGAAGATTTCGACTCTGACAAAACTCAAAGTATAGAATTAGAAGAATATGGTGTTTGGGTAAAAAAGGAAACTCCAGAATTTACAGAAGATATACTCTCTGCAGACGACATTTTTAATCCAGACTTTTTACAAGATACAACTCAAGAGCCTCCACAAGTTTCTGAAGTAGCAGAAAAAACCGAAAATCCAGTTGAAGATATAAATTTAGTTTCAGAACTAGCTGAAAATCCAGTTGAAAATATTACAGAAACTATTCCAGAAGACATTTTTGAAGAAAATCCAGTTGATATTCCAGTAGAAACAGAAGTTTTAGCTGAAAGCGATTTACCAGAAGGGTTTGATATTCCAGATTTATCAAACATTGGGGATATTGATTTAGCTTCAGAACCAGTTGTAAATCAAGAAACACTAGTTGAACCAGAAGTTACTCCAGAAAGCGATATGCCAGAAGGGTTTGATATTCCAGATTTAGCAAACATTGGGGATATTGATCTTTCAGCTTTTATGAGCGATTTTGAGGCTTCTGCACCAGCGCCAAAATCACCTTCTACTCCATCATCAAACGCAACAGAAGAAGTTAGTCTTGATGATTTTATGGATTTTACATCAGAATTTGTTTCTCTAGATGATTTTATTACTCCAACAGAAGAAAAAAATGATATTATCGGGGATGAACCGCTTGATATCCAACTTACATTTGATGATAACTATGCAACTTCCACAGGTGCAAATCCTCTTGAAGAAATGGAAACAGAATTTGTAGATGGATTTTTACCTACTGGCGACGATATTTTAGATAATTTCGATGATATTTTTGACAGTGTAACTGATATTGCAGAACCTGAAGTTAGAGAAGAGCAAAAAACTGAGCCTACAGATATTTCTTTTGATTCAGTTGATGATTTCGATGACTTATTGGCTTCATTATCTGATGCACCACCTTCTACAGAAAATATTATTGATAAAAACAAAAAAGTTACCGAAAATAATCAATATAATATCAGTGTAAATCTTGAGGAAGATAATATTATTCAAGATACAACACCAGAAATTGATGATAATGAAGATGACTTTAATGTATCTCTTTTTTCTGACGATGATATAAGTAATAATCTCAACAAAGATGACAAACAAAACAATGATGATGCAGTGGAGGCAACACCTATGATTAATAATGATGATTCAGTTTTTTCTATCGCTGATTTGGACGATTCAATCTCATTTGTGGATGAAACACCAATGGATATTGGCGGCATTCCAGTAATTGATGAAACAATTTCAGCTGAATCAACCCAAAATGATGTTGCTGATTCAGGAGACTGTCCCTTTCGAGAAATGAGTTCTGATGTAACATCAGAACAAAATCCTGATAATGATAATCCATTCTTCCCTATCGAAACAACTTTTGTTGATAACGGAGAATTACCTTATACAGAAGATGTAAAACCAGAAATGACACCAGAAACAGAATTACCAGCTGAAGATAGCTTCTCTATGGATACAAACTTTGTTGAAGAACCAGCTTTTGCTGATGATTCAATGGTTTCTTACGAAGAACCTTCTATGACTGAAGAATTACTTGCATTTGAAGAAACAGCTGTTGAAGAAGAACCAGTTGCTTTTGACGAACCTGTTGCTACAGAAGAAATCGCTGAAACTGAAACACCTGCTGAAGATAGCTTCGTTATGGATACAAACTTCTCTGAAGAACCAGCTTTTACTGAGGATTCTATAGTTTCTTACGAAGAACCTGTTGCAGAGGAAACAGTTACTTTTGATGAACCTGCTTTCACTGACGAAGCTGTTACAGAAGAAATCGCTGAAACTGAAACACCTGCTGAAGATAGCTTCTCTATGGATACAAACTTTGTTGAAGAACCAGCTTTTACTGATGATTCTATAATTTCTTATGAAGAACCTGTTGCAGAGGAAACTGTTACTTTTGATGAACCTGCCTTAACTGAAGAAGAGGTTACAGAAGAAATCGCTGAAACTGAAACCCCAGCTGAAGATAGCTTCGTTATGGATACAAACTTCTCTGAAGAACCAGCTTTTACTGAGGATTCTATAGTTTCTTACGAAGAACCTGTTGCAGAGGAAACAGTTACTTTTGATGAACCTGC
>JAZQUR010000044.1:0-20297 GCA_045631425.1 Treponemataceae bacterium
ATATGATAAATCATAAGAATAATTTGAAATTTTTGTTATTGATGGTTTTGAAGTAGAAATTTTTGGTAAAACAGAAGTATCAATAAAAGTTAGAATTTCTTCTTCATTATTTTCTGCACTATTTTCTGTTGAATTTTCAGATTTACTTTCATCAGAATTTTCAAGTTTTAAAGGATTTTCCAAATTTTTCAATATTTCAGATTTTTTGTCTGATTTAGAATTATTGCTTTTTGAGGAATTGGTTACATTATCACTAGAAAAAGATAATAATTTTCCCGAAATGTTCAATGTCATCTTTAATGGATAAACTGATGATGGATAAAAAAACTTCTTTTCAGGACTTACTTCTTTGTTTTCACCTTCTAAATCTTCATTTTTCTTTGAGTTAAAGTTTACAGCGGAAGATATGGATGAAATAGAAATATTGTCTATAAAAGGAGAAAGGAAAGATATAAACTTTGGCTTGGACAAACTCCCATTTATCCCCCAAGAATATGAATTTACTTCGCTTATTGAGGTTTCTGTTTCTTTTTTATCATCAAGTAAATAGCTTATCCAGTCCATACTTTCACTACGAGTTAAAAAATCATACTTAAAGAAAGAATCAGAGTAAAATGGAATATCAACTTGTAATGAAAATGGTGATTTTGAAATGTTCATTTGGAAATTTGTATAAAATCTAAATGGGACTTTCAATCCAAAAAGATAAGATGAATTGTAATATGTTTCACCTGTTGGAGAAAATTTTGAATATAGATTTTCACCGAGAGGAAATAAATCGTTGGAAAATCCTAGATAGGTAGAAAATTTTAGAGAATTCACAATTCCAAAATCATTAAAACTACCATCAATTCCCACCATTCCACCAAGATTTGAATACAAATCTCCAAGAACTTTTAGATAGTTTTTCGGCATTGTGTCTTTTTCTGTTGTATTTTTTAGAAACAGCCCTTCTCTTTCTTGTTTCATAAGTTCAGTTGTCTTCATAAAATCGAAAAGAGCTAAATCATCGTCTTCATCTTTATTTTTTGTTGATGAATTTTGTAAAGGTTTTCTACCCACAAGATAAGTAGTTGTTTGAACGTAATATCCTTCCCGAGGCTTATATCCAAAAACTGGATTGAAAATCATTTCATCTTTTGGATAATAAAAGAAAGGCAAATAAAAAATTGGAAGATTTCCAACATACAAAAGCGCATTAAAAAAACTAAACTCGTTACCTGGCAAAAGCCAAATTCTTGAAGCCTTGATTTTCCAGTGAGGATTTTCATCATCACAAAATGTTAGAGTCCCGTTTTTGAAGGTAATTGTTCCAGAATTTTCTTTTCCAAAAAGATCTGAATAAACAATTAAAGTTGTGCCGTTTTCAAGATTTAGATTATTTGATGATTCTTGAACAACTCGAGCCGAATCAAAAACTCCTTCCATTGTTTTTGTGTTAAAAAGCAAACTGGAGGCTGTTAAACTTTCCTTAGAATCACTTTTGCCAGTTTTTTGCTCTGTGAAAACAACATTTCCCTCAGCATAAATGGTTGAACGATTTCGGTTAAAAGCCACATTATCCGCTTCAATGTAAATTTCTTGAGTAGAATTTTTTACAGAAAGCTTAACATCACCTGTAAAAATAACAACATCTTCTTCTTGGATTTTTCTGTATTCTGTTTTTTTTGCAGAATCGATAACCACAACAGTTTCATTTTGCTTCTCATTTTCTGATGAAAAAGCTGGTAAAAAACAAAGAGAAAAAACTAAACTAATTAAAAGAAAAACTTTTTTATTGTGGCTACTCACTATATAAAAATCCTAAAACTTTATTTTGCTTTTTTTGAAAGCATCTCTCTAATATAATAACCTGTATAAGATTTTTCTACTAGTGCCACTTCTTCTGGTGTTCCCGTAGCAATAATTTGTCCACCACCGATTCCACCTTCTGGACCAAGATCGATTAACTTGTCCGCTTGTAAAATCACATCTAGGTTATGTTCAATCATTACCACAGTATTTCCTTGATCCACAAGGCGATTTATAACTTCCATAAGTTGTTTTACGTCTGCAAAGTGAAGCCCGGTTGTTGGTTCATCAAGGATGTAAAGAGTTTTTCCAGTAGATTTTCGAGAAAGCTCGTTGGCAAGTTTTACACGCTGGGCTTCTCCACCAGAAAGAGTTAGCGCAGATTGACCGAGCTGAATGTAACCAAGACCAACAGAAACTAAGGTTTCCAATTTTCGTGCAATACTTGGGAAAGCATTGAAGAAAACAGCAGCTTCCTCGATGGACATTTTTAGCACATCATCAATACTTTTTCCTTTGTAGCGTACATCCAAAGTTTCTTGATTAAAGCGACGACCGTGACAAATGTCACAAGTTACATAAACGTCTGGCAAGAAGTTCATTTCGATGGTGATAGTTCCTGCGCCCTGACAATTTTCACAACGTCCACCTTTTACGTTAAAACTAAAACGACCAGATTTGTAGCCTTTCATTTTTGCATCAGGCAATTCTGCGTAAAGCTTTCTAATATCATCAAATACGCCCACATAAGTTGCAGGATTTGAACGAGGTGTGCGACCGATTGGACTTTGGTCGATGTTAATAACTTTGTCGATATTTTCCAATCCTGAGATTGATTTATATGCTCCCACTGGTAATTTTGAGCGCATAACTTTATTTGAAGCCAATGGAAAGAAAACATCGCTTAACAAAGTTGATTTTCCACTACCTGAAACCCCAGTTATACATGTAAATGTTCCAAGAGGAATCTCTATGGAAATGTCTTTTAGGTTGTGTTCTGTAACGCCTTCTAGTGAAATCACGTTTCCGTTACCAACACGTCTTGCTTCTGGAATATCCATCTTCAAAGTTCCAGCAAGATATTGACCTGTTAGACTTTCTTTTACTTTCATAACTTCTTCAGGAGTTCCACAAGCTGTGATTTCACCACCATGAATACCAGCTCCCGGCCCCAAATCAACGATATAATCTGCTGTGCGCAAAGTTTGCTCGTCATGCTCAACAACAATTAGGGTGTTTCCCAAATCTCGAAGATAAGTCAAAGTGTCGATAAGTCGCTGATTATCCCGCTGATGAAGCCCGATGGAAGGCTCATCTAAAATATAGAGAACCCCTACCAAACTTGAGCCAATTTGTGTTGCAAGGCGAATACGCTGAGCTTCCCCACCAGACAAGGTTGCTGCCTGACGATCCAAGCTCAAATATTCCAAGCCAACATTTTTCAAAAATGATAGACGACCGTTTATTTCTTTTAGAATTTGCTCTGCGATTTGATTTTCTGTTTCTGATAATTGGATTTTCTGGAAAAACTCCATGGTTTCGTTTACAGAAAGAGTACACAATTCAATAATATTTTTTCCGCCAACAGTAACGCCTAAAGATTCTTTTTTCAAGCGCATACCCTTACAACTTTCACAAGTACAGCGAGTCATCAACTTTTCAAGGCTTTCTTTTTGGCCATCTGAGTAAGTTTCTGAATATCGGCGTTTTAGTTCTTTCATCACGCCAGGCCAAAGTTGAGTAAACTCAGAAATACCAGTTCCGTCTTGGCGCTTGTACACAAAGTGGATAGGCTTGTCGCTTCCGTGCATAATTGCATCAAAAGTAGCAGATTTTATCTTATTGATAGGAGTTTCTAGGCTAAAATCAAGCTGACTGGCTAAAGCCTCAAAGCGACTTCGGTTCCAGTTAGAATCAATGTTAAACCATTGAATCGCGCCTTCAGCAATAGACAAATTTTTATCTGGGATAACAAGTTCTTCATCAAATTCCATATTTTCGCCAAGACCAGTACAATCTGGACAAGCTCCAAATGGATTGTTAAAAGAGAACATTCGAGGTTGTAACTCTGGAATAGAGATACCACAATCAGGACAAGAGTTTTTTTGTGAGAAAAAGATTTCTTCTTCTTTTTGTTCGTGATTCTCAGACTGATTTTCGTCTGCAGTTTCAATATTTGGAAGTTGGCGTAAAACCACCAACAAACCGTTTGAGTAGTTCAAAGCAGTTTCAACTGAGTCTGCAACACGTTTTCTAATATCACTTCGGATTTTTACCCTATCCACCACCAAATCGATAGAGTGTTTTTTTTGTTTATCAAGTTTAATATTTTCATCAAGTTCCACCATCAACCCATCAATTCGGGCTCGCAAAAAACTTGATTTTATGGCGTCTTCAATAATTTTGTGATGTTCACCCTTTTTCCCATGAATAACCGGCGATAAAATCTGCACCTTTGTTCCTTCTGGAAAACTCATAATTGTATCGATAATTTGATCTACAGACTGCTCTTTGATTTCACGACCACATTCTGGACAGTGAGGTTTACCAATTCGTGCAAATAACAAACGATAATAATCGTAGATTTCTGTAACTGTTCCAACTGTTGAACGAGGATTTTTGTGAGTAGTTTTTTGTTCGATAGAAATTGCTGGAGAAAGCCCTTCGATATAGTCCAAATCTGGCTTATCCATACAGCCGAGAAACTGACGAGCATAAGAAGACAAGCTTTCCACATAACGGCGCTGACCTTCTGCAAAAATTGTGTCAAAGGCCAAAGAACTTTTTCCAGAACCGGAAAGCCCTGAAACTACAATTAACTTGTTACGTGGTAATTCCACATCAATATTTTTAAGATTATGCTCTCTAGCACCCTTGATTATCAATTTATCTTGTGAATTCATACTATACATTATACAAGTTTTAAAATCTTAATCAAGACTATTAGCTACTTTTCCGTTGGTTATGTCGTCAAGGGCATTTTCTTCTTGTTTTAAAGCGTCTTTTTTATATTCTGTCAACTGCTTATCTTTCAATTTTGTAAGAACTTCTCTTGCCTGCATGGCTTCTGTAAACAAATCGCGCTTTTTCTCGAAAATCAACTCCGCAACTGCTAAATCCTCTAAAAGTTTTTCTTTTTTGATATCTAAACCTAAAATGTAATTTTCAATAGTTTGTAAAGAAATAATATCTGAAACATCTTGCCGAGAATAACCTGCATTTACACGATTTTGTGCATTTTCCGCTAGCAATTTTTTTATTCTTTCCATTTCCGCAACAGCTTTTCCAAGCTCCAACTTTGCTTTTTCTTCTTCAAATTCACGTAAATCTAAAATTTTTTGCAAGGGAAATACAAATTTTTTCATGTTCTAAAACTTCTTATCATCAAGCTGATATTTTACTCTTGTGGATTTTCAGATAATTTCTTTTCGTTTGGATTATATCCTGCTTGAATCAACTCGTCTTCTGGAATTTCAATACCAACAATTTTTCCAAGATTTTTCAAAGTTTCTTCAATTGGAGATGGCTCAAATTCTTCTTGAACCAAAAAGCTTTCAATCACGTCATGAGTATCAATAGCAATATCAACAAGTTGATTTGTACCCTTTTCGTAGGCACCAACTGAGATAAAATCTTCTTTTTCTTTATAAGCTGCCATGAGCTTTCGAACCCCAGCACAAGCTTTTTTTGTTTCTGGACCAGATACACGGTTTGCCAAACGACTAATTGACTGCAAAACATCAATAGCAGGATAGTGATAACTTTGGGCAAGTTTTCGATTAAGAACAATGTGTCCATCAAGGATACCGCGAACTGTATCAGCGATTGGTTCGTCCATGTCGTCACCATCAACCAAAACAGTGTAAAATGCTGTAATACTACCTTTTTTTGATGTACCACTTCGTTCTAGTAACTTTGGCATTGTTTCAAAAACACTTGGCGTATAACCTCTTTGTGCAGGTGGCTCACCAATTGCAAGACCAATTTCCCGCTGAGCTTTTGCAAAACGTGTTACAGAGTCAAACATTAACATAACGTCTTTGCCCTGATCTCTAAAATATTCTGCAACAGCAGTGGCAACGTATGCACCACGCAAACGACAAAGTGGAGATTGATCAGAAGTAGCCGCAATTACAACAGAGCGTTTCAAGCCTTCTTCGCCCAGATCCCGTTCAATAAAGTCTACAACTTCGCGACCACGTTCACCAATTAGAGCAATTACGTTGATATCAGCATTTGTATTTCTAGCAATCATTCCCAAAAGTGTAGACTTACCAACACCAGAACCTGCAAAAATCCCCAATCGCTGACCTTTTCCAACAGCCAAAAGAGAATCTATTGCGCGAACACCAGTAACAATTCTTTCAGAGATACTTTTTCTGTCTAGTGGATCAGGTGGACTTGCCACTGCAGGATAATATTCTTCTGTTACAATATCGCCTTTTTTATCGTAGGCGTGACCTGTTGCGTCTAAAACTCTTCCTAAAAGATTTTCACCAACGCCAACACGTAAAACATTTCCAGAAGCTACAACTTCACAGCCGATTTCTATTCCCTTAGTTTCACCATAAGCCATCAACTGCACAATATTGTCAGCTAGACCTACAACTTCTGCTAAAACCGATGAATTTCCATAAGGAATTTTGATAACACAAATTTCACCAATCACAGACTGAGGCCCAATGCTCTCAACAAGCATACCTTTTACGCTAGTAACCTTTCCTGTGAATAAGATTGTTTCTGTTTCTTCAACACTATGAATATATTTATCAAAAATTGAACTCATAGACAAAACCTTAATCTGCTAGTGTTTTTGTAACAGTTTTTATTGGAGAAATTTCGAGGATTTTTTGTTCTAATTCGTTTAATTGACTTGAAATACGTGCATCGATAGCACCAAAATCTGTTTCGATAATACAGCCACCCTTTTCCACTGAAGAATCTTCTGCAACTGTAATATTTTTTATGCTTTCCACAGATTCCATAAAATCTTTTGTGTGTTCAGATGTAAGTTGAACATCAGCTAGATTAACACGAATAGTTACATCTCCACGTCCTTTTACCTTGCGTAGAGATTGTAAAACATTTTGCATAACAACGTTTCGCTGAGTTTCAGAAATAACTTTTACAACTTTTCGTGCAATTAATAGAACTAACTCAACAATTTGCTGTTCAGTTTCATCAAGGATTTCTTGACGTTTTTCAAGAGTTTTTTCAAGGATGATATGAAGACGATCAATCAAACGATTTACTTCCATTTGACCTTCTTTATATCCATCTTCTGAGCCCTTATCAAAGCCCTCTTTATATGCAGAGCCTACAACTTTTTGCTTTTCAACTTCACCTTGGGCAATTATCTCGCGAGCTTTTGCTTCCGCTTCTCTAATAATTTCTTGAGCTTGTGCTTCTGCTTCACTTTTGATAATTGCAGCTTGGTCAGTTTTTTTCTTAATTTCATCAAATGCAGCTTCTTGCGCATTATGAATAATTTCGTCAGCCTCAAGTTGAGCTTTGGCTAAAAGTTGCTGTTTTTCGACTTCCCAATCTTGTTTAAACTGTTCTGCTTCACGACGTAAATCATCAGCTGTAGGACCTGTATATTCAGGAACTTCTTCTATAACCTCTTCTTCTACAACCGGTGCATAATTATGAGAAAGTTTCAAAATAACTGTATCTTCTACAGGTTTTATTTCTCCAGGACGAAAAACATTTTTAGCCATAATTGCCTCTATATTATTTTATAAATACAAAATTATACAACCAATTCGTCTTCGCCAGAACGTGCGATAACAATTTCTCCACTGTCTTCTAGGCGACGAATAATTGATACGATTTTTTGCTGACCTTCTTCAACGTCTTTAAGTCGAACTGGTCCCATGAATTCCATATCTTCACGAAGCATACTTGCTGCACGTTTTGACATGTTGCGGAAGATTTTATCTTGAACTTCAGCATCAACTGATTTAAGAGCTTTTGCAAGTTCTTGCATATCAACTTCACGCATAACTTTTTGAATTGCACGGTCGTCCAGCATAACGATATCTTCGAAAACGAACATACGTTTTTTGATTTCTTCTGCCAAGTCTGGATCTTCTTCTTCCAAAGATTCGATAATGGATTTTTCAGAAGAACGGTCAACAAGGTTAAGAATTTCAACGATAGATTCAACACCACCAGCTGCTGTGTAGTCTTCGCTAGATAGAGTTGAAAGTTTCTTTTCAAGAACCCGCTCAACTTCACGCAAAACTTCTGGAGAAGTACGGTCCATTGTAGCGATACGACGAGCAACTTCACTTTGAATATCATCTGGAAGGTTTTGCAAAATTACAGATGCTTTATTTGGTTCAAGATAAGCCAAAATCAAAGCGATAGTTTGTGGGTGTTCCTGCTGAATAAAGTTTAACAAGTGAGATGGGTCTGTTCGACGGATAAAGTCAAAAGGACGAACCTGCAATGAACTTGTCAAACGGTTAATAATATCAATTGCTTTTTGTGAACCAAGGGATTTTTCCAACAATTCACGAGCAAAATCTATACCACCAGATGTAATGAAGTTTTGAGCCTTCATCAAATCTTGGAATTCTTTTAATACTTGATCTTTAAAATCTGCATCAACTGTTTCAAGACGTGCAATTTCAAATGTCAATGTTTCAACTTCATCTTCACGTAAGTGTTTAAAAATTTCAGAAGAAATTTCAGAACCTAAAGAAACCAAAAAGATAGCTGCTTTTTGGCGACCAGTTAAATTTCTATAATCCTTAGGTCTTTTAGAAGATGCAGGTTTTGAAACCGGTTTTGGTTGTGATTTAGGTTTTGCGCCGTCTGACATTTTATTCCTCCATTAACCAAGTGCGAATAAGCATTGCAACATCTTCAGGATGTTCTCTAGCCATTGAAATAGCATGTTCTTGAAGCTCAGCACGTTCTCTTTCTTCAACAGACATAGTTGCAACCATACTTGCTTGTTCTGCATCCAACAAGATACGATCGTGTTCCATTTGTTGACGACGTAGAAGTTCGTCTTCTCTTTCTTTGCGTTTCTTTTCGATTTGTCGATTAACAAATCTGAAAATGATAAATGCAATCAAAACAGCAATTATACCAACACCAACATATAAAATTGTTTGTTGAGTTTGTTGCTTTCTTGCATATTCAGCATCTAAAGCATCATGTTCTGCATCACGATTGATTTGAATATTTCTAACAGTAACAGAGTCACCACGAGCCTCATTGTATCCGATTGCATCTTTTACAATAGCTGTAGCTGCACTTAAATCTTCGTCTGAAACAGGAATATAATCCCATTGACGATGGCCTTCTTTATCAAGGAAAATATATTCTCCTTCTTCATTAACTTTCAATTTCCATGTACCGTCAATGTTTACAGCAACAGTTACTCTGTCGATAGTAGGTTCTTTAACTTCTGAAATCTGACTTGTATTTTGAATATAGTTGATTTTTTCACCTTTTTCTTCTGTTAAAGTGTACAAGTTTGACATATCAGAATATACAGGTGATGTTTGACCTTCTGTTCCAGCAGGACCTTCTGGATTATATGCAGTCCCCTTTGAAGTTTTTTCTACAATTTCCTTTGAAAGTGCTAATTGATTTACATATTCAGAGTCGTCATAAGGAGTATCCTTATTGTCTGCTTTAATCTCGATTGGAGAATAAACCACAGAATCAACTTTTTTTGAAGAATAATCCATATCAATTTTGATGTTTAGATCACGAACTCTGTCTGCACCAAAAATTTGCTGTAGATTTGCAAGGATTTTTACTTTGTATTCAGCTTCTAATTTTGAAATTGATTTTTGCTGTTTTTCAACAATATCAACACGTTCAATTTCAGCAAGACCTTCAAAATCATTAATTCTAAGAGAAGTTAAACCATCAGTAATTGAAATATTTTCTGAAGTAAGCCCATCAATAGCGAAAGAAATTAGGTTTTCAATAGCTTGAATTTTCTTTTTATTTGTTGTGATGTCACTTCCTGGTTTTCCGTAAATCACAACACTAGCTGTTTTTGGACTTTGTTCAGATGCAAAAAGAGCTTTTTGAGGAAAAGTAACAATTACTTCTGCATTATCAATTTCATCCATTGAGATAAGTTGCTGTCGAAGTTGCTCTTGTAATGCACGTTGAAGATTGGTATTTCTTTCCAAATCAGTACTAGTCCAACGCTCTATGTCGAAAACTGCCCAAGCATCAATTTCATTTGGTTGTTTACCATTTAGAATCAATAAGTTTTGAGCTTTTTTTGCTGTTGCTTTATCTTTTACAGTAATTAAACCAGCTGAATTAATACTTGTCTCAATACCTTGGGTATCAAGGAAAAATATAACATCATTCCGAGTAGTTTCATCTGTAATTGGTTGACTGTAAATAGGAACTGCTGTTGGAGTTGATGAAAAACGTGAAACAAAAATTAACACACCGATTACAACTGCAACAATTCCAATTAAGATTATCTTTTGGACTATGGTCCACTTTGTCCATAACTCTTTAATTTGAGAAAACAGTTTTTTAAACAATTCGTTCATTAATCCCTCCCGTGAACGAATAAACAATTTACGTAAATTATAACATATTATTTTACAGTTGAAAAGGATTTGCTGTCAACATATTTTCAGTGATTGCATAAAATCAGAATGATTTGTAAAATCAATTTGATATGGAAACTCGCGAAACAGGTTCAGAAATTTTACATCTTAAAAATCACGCAACTGAAACATCAATTCCAATTATGCAAGATCAGGGCATTGACTTTATCATTGATTATATCAAGGAAAACAATGTGCAATTTATTTTGGAAATCGGCACCGCAATTGGATATTCTTCTATCAGATTTGCGCAAATTGATCCAAATATCAGAGTTTTCACAATCGAGTACGATATTATCCGTTATCAAGAAGCGGTAAGAAATGTAAACAAGTTTAATCTTGGAGCCCAAATCACAGTTTTTTTAGGTGATGCATTAACTTTCAATTTTCCAGATAAATTTGATTTGATTTTCATTGACGGGGCAAAATCCCAATACATCAATTTTTTTGAAAAATACAAAAACAACCTAACTCCAGAGGGAGTTTTTATCAGTGATAATCTGTTTTTTCACGGAATGGTGGAAAATATTAATCTAACTCAAAATTACAGCACAATAAAACTCATACGAAAAATCCGCCGTTACATCGATTTCTTAAAAACAAATGAAGAATTTACCACAACTTTTTATTCTATTGGGGATGGAGTGGCTGTTTCAAAAAAAAATCAATTATCAACCTAAAGAAAAATTTTCCCAATATCAAAATAATTATAGAATATATAAAAAATAATATATATAATGATGAATATGACTAGTAAAATCTCAAAAAAAGCAATCCAATGTTTAGAAGAATGGTTAGACACATATCTCAATTTTGAAAGAACCCCGAAAAAAGGGATTTTTTGGCTAGATACAGTTAATTTTTTGTGTAAAAGATTTGATAATCCAGAAAAAAGTTATAAATCAGTTCATATTGCAGGTTCAAAGGGCAAAGGGTCTGTTTCATCAATGTTAAGTTCTATTATAAAGGAATACGTTGGAGGTTGCGGACTTTACACATCACCTCACATTTTATCTTTAGAAGAACGAATTACAAATACCCAAACTCTTTTTGATGAAAAAATTTACGAAGATGCCCTTAGAGAATTAGTTTACAAAGTTGAATCAATAATTCCAGAGCAGTTACCAAATGAAAGAGAAATCACTTGGTTTGAGCTTATAACAATGTACGCATTTTTGTGCTTTAGAAAAGCAAATCTTTCTTGGGCAGTTTTTGAAACAGGCCTTGGAGGAAGACTGGACGCAACAAACGTGTTAATGCCAGAACTTTCTGTTATCATGCCAATAGAACTTGAGCACACAGAATTTTTAGGCGACACAATCGAAAAAGTTGCCTTTGAAAAAGCGGGAATTATCAAAGAAAAAACTCCAGTTTGCGTTTCCTTTCAATCAGAAAAAGCTTTGGAAGTTATTCGGAAAAAAGCAAAGGAAACAAACTCTGAGATTTTTTACATCGGTGATTATCTTTCTAAGATTGATTTTCAGCTTCCAAAAATCACTGAATCTTCAAGTTCAAAAAAAATGAAGGTAGAGCTAACTTTCAGCAAATTCTTTACTCGCTCTATAAAAGCTAATCTTTCCCTAATCGGCAAAGTTCAAGCAGAAAATGCTGCTATGGCATCTCTTTGTGCAAAAATCCTTTTTCCAGAAATTTCAGAGGAAATAATCGAAAAAGGTTTGGAAAATGCAAATATTTCTGGCCGATTTGAAATTATCGAAAATCCACTAAACGAAGATAAAAAAATTGTTTTAGATGGAGCCCACACTGTAAACAGCATTTCTGGCACATTAAACTCGTTTAAAACTGTATTTTGTGATTTAGAAAAAGCAACAGAAAAGAATGCTAACCTTTTGTTTGGGATTGCAGCCGACAAGGATATTAAGCATATTGCAAAAGAAGTGATTGAAAGCCAACTTTTTGATAAAACATTTTTAACTAAGCCGGGTGCGGTTAAGCAAAGTGATTTGTCACTTGTGGAAAAAGCTTTTGAGGAAGTGACTGAAAACCTGACTTTCAACTACGAAGCAAACGAAGATTTTTCTGTGGAAATCAAAAAAGCTATCCAAAAATCAGCAAAGGATAACAAGCACCTTTTGATAACAGGCTCTTTTTACTTGGTGGCAGAAGCAAAAAAAGAACTTTTAGCGATTTCGTCTAACATTTCTTCTGAAAGTGAATAATTTTCGCCTAAAAAACTGATTTCAGAAGCAAAGAAAAGCATTTTATCAGAAGTGGCGGCAGATTTTTTGCAGTTTTCATTGTAGATTTTGTCACCAAAAACTGGAAGATTTTGACTTGCTAGATGACTTCTAACTTGATGGCGAAATCCTGAGAAGATTTTACATTTAACTTTTAGTAGTTTTTCATCATCATTTTCGGCAAAATACTGAATTGAGCAAATTTTTGTAGAATAAATCTTGTTTCCACATTTTTTGCGGTTTGCTTTAGTTTCGGTTTCTGGATTAAAAATTGGTTTTACACTTGCGCCTTTTTCTCCAAAAGAGCGAAAATAACTTGAAATTGTTTTTCCAACTAAGTCAGATTTATTTTTCAAGAGTGATGTTGTGGCGCAATAGGCAGTATAAGTTTTTTCAAACTGATTTTTGGACTGAGCTTCCATTATTTTTTCGTAAAAATCTTGATTTCGCGCAAACAAAATTATCCCTGCAGTGTCTGTATCAAGACGATGAACCAATCCTCCATCATTTTCGTTTTTTCCCTTTATTTTTGCAACTTCTGGAAAATCTTTTGCCACAAGCTCAAAACAAGAATTTGGAGATTTTCCCACAGATGAAGGAACTGATGAATTTTTGAAAACAACAAGATAATCCTTTGTTTCTGCTAAAATCGTAATTGGTTTATTTATCATAAAAGTTAATACATCCATTTTTTAAAGTTTTTTCTTAGTTCTGCTAAAACTTTTTTGAATCGTTTTGGAACAGGAGCCACAAAAAACTTTTTTTCACCAGTTGGAAGTTTTATGCCCAAAACCCGAGCGTGTAACATAAGCGTTGCATCTGGGAAAAGGTTGTCTTTTCTGGCGTAAATCGGGTCACCCAAAATCGGACAACCAATGTGTTTTAGGTGAACACGAATTTGGTGAGTTCGTCCTGTATGAAGTTTTAATCGCATCAAAGAATATCCGCCATAAACTCCAAGACAAACATAATCTGTGTGAGCAAATTTGCCCTTGGTTTTATCTTCTGTGGCAATAAATCGCTTTCGATTTTTTGGGTCACGAACAATTTGAGTTTTTATCTCGCCGCTTCCACGAGGAGGTTTTCCCTTCACAATAGCAATATATTCTTTGTAAACTTTTCGGCGATAAAACTTTCCTTGAAGCCACTCTTCCGCTTCCCGATTTTTTCCAGTTATTATCACCCCGGAAGTGTCTTTATCTAAGCGATGAACGATTCCAGGCCGATTTCCAGACTTTTGCTCATCATCAGCATTTTCAGGATTTTCCAAAGTTTCAGAGGCTTTTCCCCAATGATATAAAAGGGCATTTACAAGAGTGCCAGTCCAATTTCCAGCCCCAGGATGAGTAACCATTCCCTGAAATTTATTTACAACTGTTACATTATCATCCTCATATAAAATATCTAGAGGAATATTTTCTGGCAAAATATCTTCAGGAACTGGGTCTTCAAAAGAAATCTCTATTTCTTCCCCGCCCTTTAATTTTGAAGAAAGTTTTGACTCTTTTCCATTTACTTTTATTGAGATAACGCCTTGTTTTAATCTTGAACGAGTAATATTTTGATTTGATGCCACATAAGAATCAAGTCGTTCTGGCTGAGTAAGATTTGATACTGTAAATTGTAATAAAGCCATTATTCAACCACCTCAAGAATTACGGCTTGATTTTGCTCTTCCATTTCCAAAATGTGCTGCTTTTCTGATTTTTTCTCTTTCACAGTAGAAACCACAAAATCCGTAACCCCGATTAACAAACTGATACTTAAACTTGTAAAAAAGATGCCAAGCTGTTCATCTGTGGTAAAACCAGATTTGTCTTTTTCTAAAGGATTTGGGATTCCGTCTTTAAATCCGTTTTTCATTCCCTTGTACAAAGAATATGCAAAAGTTGTTGATAAGGTTGTAAAAGGAAGTGAACCCAATGTTACAATTTCAGAACGCCGAAGATTTTTTAACCAAGAAGGAGTTTCTCCACCTTCCCTGTATTCATCAATTTTTACAGTTGGTTGGTTTGCAAAAAGAGAAAATGAAAATGTAAAAATCAATAATACCGCAAAAAATCTACGGATTTTAGACATATTGGCGTTCTCCAAAAATTGCAGTTCCAACTCGCACAAGAGTTGAGCCTTCTTCTATAGCGATTTCAAAATCTGAGGACATTCCCATGGAAAGTTCTGATAATGGCAAATCTTTGTATTGGGATTTGAGATTTTCAGACAAAGATGCAAGCTTGCTAAAAGATTTTCGTATCAAAGTTTTATCATCTGTAAATGGAGCCATAGTCATAAAACCAGCACACTCAATGCCAACATTTTTGTGTTCACCAGCAATTTCCAAAGTTTTTTCCAACTGCCCAATATCAGTAAAGCCTGATTTTGACTCTTCACCAGTGTGAACTTCAAATAAGAGTTTGATAATGCGATTATCATTTAATTTTGACTTTTGCTTGATAATTTCTTCTAATAACTCGATTCTGTCCACAGATTGAATACAAGAAACAATTGGTAAAATCTGCTTTACCTTGTTACGCTGAAGACTTCCAATCAAGTGAAGCTCCACATTATCCCACTTTTCAAGGATTTCAGGAAATTTTCCACATGCTTCTTGCACGCGATTTTCCCCAAACAAAAATTGATTTGCTTTGAGAGCTTCTTCCACAGCCTCAGCAGGATGAAACTTACTTACAGCCATTAGAGAAACGGAGTTTTCCTTTCTTCCGGCTTTTATTTCTGCTTCACGAATTTTATCTTTTATTTTTTGAATATTATCCTTTATTGAAAAAATGCTTTCCATTATGATTCCTGTTTTAATTTATAGTAAACATCTGAAAGTTTTAGAATACTATCAATATCAAGCTTTTCTGCTCGAATTGTTGGGTCAATATTTGCTTTTGCTAAAATTTCTTCTGTTTCTTCAGTACTATTTGTAATTGCGTTTAGATTGTTTTTAATAGTTTTGCGGCGTTGCATAAAAATTGCGCGTAAAACCTTCATAAAAGTTTTTGGATCTTCACAACATGGGAAATTTTCTTTTTTCACCATAAGTACAGAGCGTGATTCTACGTTTGGCTTTGGCCAAAAGCATCCTCCAGATAAATCTGTGATATTTGTGATATCGTAAGCCCACTGACACAACACTGAAAAAGATGAATAATCTTCGGTTCCAGGTTTTGCGTTCATACGCATTGCAACTTCTTTTTGCACAGTCACAACTGCACGAGGAAAACGAACTCCCTCTGATATCATATCTGCCACAATGGCAGCTGCCACGTTGTATGGAAGATTTCCAAAAAATCTTTCTGGCAAACCATTTTCTTTATAGTAATTTTTCCAAGTTTTTAAAACGTCGCCTTCAACGATAGAAAACTTGTCATTCCCTTCAAAAAGTTCTTTTAAAACAGTTGCAAATCCTCTATCAATTTCAAAAGCTGTTAGATTTCCGCCTCTTTCGATAATTTCTGAAGTCATACATCCAAGACCTGGTCCAACTTCCCAAACAGAAGTATTTTCTTCAACCTTTAGGGAATCAACCAAAAGTTTTCGTGCTTGACTATTTATCAAAAAGTTTTGCCCAAATTTCTTTTGCATTGCCATGCCTCTTTCATCAAGAAAGTTTTTTAGAGCAACCGGAGAATCGTAATTTAGTTTTAACGCCATGAAAAATCCTTTATCATTTTACAACTTAAATTTGAATAATTGGAAACTTAGCAAAAAAGTTTACTATCCAATCTAGTATTACATAAATTAGGGACATTATACAACCAAACGGCATTAAAAGAAAAGGGATAAACAAGGATAAAATCAAGGCAAAAATTCCAAGTGAAAGGAAAATCGTTGCGATGGGGCTAACTATCACCGAAGAAATCACCCCAATAGGTGAACAAGTGCCAAATCCCAAAAGACAAATTGGTCCAGTTATAAGTTGTGCCCCTAAAGATGATGATAAGTCGCTAGAAATTCTTTTTGGGAAAAGTCTGCAAAATAAAGGCAGGAAGATTTTTTGACCCAAATCTAGCCCCACCAAGGCCGAATAAGACAAAATAAATCCATAATTAAAAATGTGATTTGGAAAAATTGATATTTGGATAAGAAAGCTCAATGACAAAATCCCAAGAAGGTTTGTTTTGATTTTTAACTTGCTAAACAAAATGTTCAAAATCAAGCACAACAAGGCGCGAAACAAGCTGGGAGAAAGTCCAGCAAACCACACAAAAACCATAACAACACACAAAGAAAGGATATTTGACTTTTTTCTTGTGACTTTAGTTGGCAATGCTGCAAAAATTGATAAATGCATACCTGACAAAGCCAAAACGTGAGCCAATCCAGCTTTCGAAAAGTTTTCCTGCAATTCAGACGTTGTGTACTCTTTTGAGCCAGAAAGTAGCGCCAACAACAAACCACCAGCTTCTCCCCAATTATAGAGGATACGCTTTAACATAAGCCGAGAATATCCCCGAAAAAAACTGATTTTCGACTTGTATCCGTGGGAAAAAATTTTCTCCAAAATAAAAGCCACACTGCCATCATCCCTTTCAAGAAAACTTACTTCACAATCAAGAAAAACCCCATTTTCCACAATTGGAAATTCCGACTCTGCGCCAAATAAGTTTTCTGAAAACTCATTAGACAAGTGATTATTTGCTTTCTTTGAGTTTGAACCTAAAGCTTTAGCGGCAGTGTTTAACTTCCCCGGATAATATGCTTCCACAATTTCCGCCGGAATATACATGGTCACTTCTCCACTTGCCGAACTCCATATTTGAGATTTAGTTTCTACTTTTACAGGCGAAAACACAACAGAATAAGTTTTCCCAGAACTTGATTTTACAGGATTTGAAACAACAGTTCCTTGTAAAAAATTAATTTTGGAATTTTCCACAAGTGAAAAAAAAGGCTCATAAGAATTTACAGACAAAAATCCTGTATAAAAAAGGATAATACAAAAAAGAGAGGAAATTAGAGTTGGTGTAAAATGCTTCAATTAAAACTTTAGTCCTGCAAGTGCGACACGAGAAGCCTCAATAATCTCATCAGAATAAGACAAATATCCAACATAAAGAAGATTATCAAATGCGATTTTATTACCAAGGTTTCCAAGTGAAGAAATAACAGCTAGCACTACCGGCTCACTGCAGGAAATACCTTGTTCTGTTTGAGCATTGAAGAAAGCCAAATAATCAGACAAGATGGAACTAGCTTTAGAAATCGCTAATTCTTCAACACAGTAAATAATCTCGATGTAGTCATCTTCTGATAAAAAGCCTTTTTCATATTCAGAACGTGCAAATTCAAAGAACTTTACAACTAAGTCAGCAGAGCGAGTCCAAGCAACCCGTCTAAGTTCTCTAATTGCAGCAAGTTGAAAGCTAATCAAGTTTTCTTGATTTTCAGTATCTCCTATATATATTATTGATACTTGCAATGCTTTTTCTGCAATTTCTGCCCGTAAAAAATCAGAATTTTTTTCATTATTTAGCGCAATTCGCAAAGCGAGATTTTTTTCTTCTAGTGATCCATTTTCGATAATAGCAACCATATCATCTTTGTGTTTATCTGCAACTTCAGATATTACAGTTTCTGCCTCATTTTTGATAGAAGAGGGAACTTCTGAGGACGCAGCGTATTTAAACAACAATGAAAAAGCTGATGAATCGTTGATTTCTTTCAAAACTGATATAAGCAAACTCATGATTTCTTCGTTTGGATTTTCTAAAAGTTCGAAACCATAATCTATAACCAAAGAATTTATTGCTTTATCATTGATTTTTAGAGATAAAATTGAATCTAAAATTGATTTTTTTACAATCTCAGAATTATACAATGGAAACAACTCTACTAAAAACTCACTAGCCTTTTTATTATCAATTTTAGAAAGATTTTCCAAAGTGATTTTTGTAAGTTCCACCATTAAGTTATCATCACTTAAAATATCAGCATGATTTAAAATAAAATCTATAGAAGTTTCAAAAATAGGTTCCACATCCCCATCTAAAACAGCCGCTTCATTTATAACTTGGATTTTATCATGCAAGTTTCCACGATGAAATGTTTTTTGGAAAATTAAATTTTGCTCATCCAATGAATTTGCAAAAAGCATTAGAGGAATCATAAAAATCGAAATAAATAAAAACTTTTTTTTCATATCCATACCTTTCTATAAATTGTAAACCAGAAAAACCAACTTTACAATACCTAAAATTATGTGTGTTTTACGGTAAATTTATTTTTCCTCATCTAAAAAATTTACAACTGTCATTTCTTGCATAATATCATCTAGTGTTTTTTCAGTTTTTAAAATGTCATCAATTTTTTTTGATTGATTTTCAGATTTTAGAAATTCTTCAAACTTTTTGGTTTGATTTTTATTTTCAGAAATTTTTATCTCCTCCGAAGGCTTATTTTCAACTTCTGTATTGTTAACATTTTCTAATGGTTGCTTTTCACCCTCTGGCTTGGCTATATTTTCAAGATTTGCAAGTTTTACACCAACTTCATTCTGAGAAACAGTTCCATCTTCTGCAAGTTTTGCTTCTATTCCTTCTGAAGAATTTGTCGCATCACTTTCTGCTTCACTTTCAACTTGGGTAATAGCGTCGAAAGCGTCTTTTTCTTCTTGCGGAATTACGTTGTAAACATAAGTTAAAATGTCGTTTTTCATTTTTTGAGGCAAAGTTACACACTCAAAATGAAGTCGAGATTGATTTGATTTTGCGTTATATTCTACAGCACGAACAACACCAAACATTACAATATAATTTTCCCCAAGAGTAAATTGTATCTTAATTTTGATATTTTTCTTGCCCTTACCACCAATTCTGATTAAAGCGCCGTCTTCAGATAAGTCTTCAATCAAACATTTTAAACCATTTGTGGTTTCAATGGCAGTTTTGCTCATAGTTTCTGAGTTTACAATATATAGCTGTCCTAGAATACTACAAGCACATCTTACAGATTTTCTTTTTTGATAACGAATTAAGTTTTCTGTATGATCTAAAACAAGAACTGTAGCACCATGAAAAGAGCCTGCTTCTTTTACCACAGAATCAAAAACGTAGCCAGCGTCCCCTGTCCTCTGCAAATAAACACTGATTTCTCGCCCAACCCATTCGTTTCCAGAAATCAAAATTACATTTTTTTGGAGAGGCAAAGTTATAAGTAACTCTCGTCCAGCATTTACAACACTTGATGAGAAAACGCCAAAACCTTTTAACACAACTCGAAGTTTTTGCCCTTCTTTTAAAGATTTTGTAGTTTTCATAGAATTACTATTTCTTGGATCTAGCTCAACCTTTGTGCGATATTTGTATAGTTTATCGATAAAGGCAAGACGTCTTGGATCATTTTCAAGATTATTTTGCTGCATATCTTTCATGATAAATGCTATACAACTATTTAGGGCTGGCACAGACAAAAACAAAGAAACAGGTTCTGGAATATTTGAAAAAGAGGCAGCTTGGTACAACAAGAAAATTTCACTAACTTTAAAGCCAGAATCCAATCCAGTAGCAAAAAATTTGACAAAATCACTTTTATGAAGAAGAACTCTTACAAAAACAATAAGAATTACTACTGAAATAATAAAAAATATTAGCCCAAACAAAACCTAATTCTCCAAATTTTGGTATCGTTAAACTTTTTTCTAGTTCCTTATTAGAAAAAAAGCAATTTCGGTTCTACAATGTTTTAAGAACCGAAACAAAGG
>JAZQUR010000045.1:0-26393 GCA_045631425.1 Treponemataceae bacterium
TTGGGGGGGGGTAGAATTTTCTATGTAAAAATTTAGGAGGATGTGTATGAAAAATACAAATAAAATTGTTTTAGTGTTAATGGCACTAGTTTGTCTTGTTCTAGTGGGATGTCCACAACCTGAACAACCAAAGCAAGAAGAAACATGGACAGAAGTAAAATCGCCAGTTGGTTTAGATGGGACTTGGGTTTCGTCTTACAATATGTGGCTAATGGTAGATAGAAATACAAAAACTGTTGTCTCATCAGATATTGAAGTAATATGGAAAATAGATGAAGAAAAATTATATGAAACTCAAAAAGAAGATTTTACTTCTTTCATAGAAAAAAAATCAGAGATAACAGGCAAATCTGAATCAGAATTATGGGAAATCCAAAAAGGTCAATATTCGGATTATGAAGAGTATTTTTCATATACTGACACAAAGCCTTATATTGAAACAGTAAATATACCATTTGATGCGAAAGATGCTTTAGAGAAAAGGAATCCTCCAGTTTATGTAAATGCAGATAAAACAAAATTAAAAGTTATAATGAATTTTGAAAATGTATATGATAAAAATGGCAATGTTACAGATAGAACTATAGAAATGATTTTTGTTAAACAATAATTCTTGTGTAAATTGATGAAAGAAAGAGCAGCGAGTTTTTCGTTGCTCTTTTTTTTGAAATTCACGGAAACAGGACTTTACCCCAATGTCGGGCAAGGATGCCCGATTAAAGCAGAGTTAGAATTTTCGAAGAAAATTCTAACAGGGTTTTGTGAAACAAGATGTTTAACAAAACCCTCGCTTACGTCAGATAGGAGTGATTTTTGAATTCTCATTTTCCCTTGACAAAAGTTGTCGGGGGGGGGGGGTACAATTTTTCTATAAATTATATGGAGGATGCTATGAAAAGCACAAATAAAATTTTATTAGTATTGATGGTATTAGCTTGTCTATTTATTGTTGGATGTGATAATCCAAATGGTCCAGCTAACGGTGGTACACAGAACGGTGGTTCTGGTAATAATGGAAATCCTACTGTTAAAGAAACATGGACAAAAATTACAACATTTAAAGGTCTAGATGGAATTTGGGAATGCACCATGGAAGAAGAAGTAGAAGAAGAAGGTATAAAACTAAAAGCTTCAGCTACTCTAGGTCTTAAAATTGAAGGTGAAAAATGTAGTCAAAAACAGATTACAGTTGTGGATTATACACCAATAATCGAAGCATTGGCAGTTGAAGGGGAAATTACTGCAGATGAGCTATGGGCAGAATTTGTAAAAAGTTTTGTAGAAGATAAAGATTGGTCATTTTCTTATTCAGAAGGCAAACCTTACACAGTAACAGGAACTATGGATTGGCAAGAAGCGGATGAAAACGATATGTTTGACGGTGTTGAAGTTTTCGTAAACAACACAAAAACAAAAATCAAAGCTATTGAATCAGTACCAATGTATGATGAAGAAACATGGGAGCCTGTTCTTGATGAAAACGGACAACCTGTAATGGAAAAAGTAACAATGATTTTTGTTAAAAAATAATCATATTTTTTGATGAGAGAAAGAGCAGCGAGTTTTTCGTTGCTCTTTTTTTTTCTACAAGGATGTCCGACTTAGTGAATGGGAAGACACTAGTTCTGAGGAAATCTGTGTGTGTTTTTTTTGTTGACAAAAATTGTTGGGGGGGGGTAGAATTTTCTATGTAAAAATTTAGGAGGATGTGTATGAAAAACACAAATAAAATCGTTTAGTGTTAATGGCAATAGTTTGTCTTGTTCTTGTTGGATGTCCACAACCTGAACAACCAGAAACTTGGGAAGAAATCAAAACTCTTAAAGGGTTGGATGGAACTTGGGTTACAACTTTTGATTCCGGAGATGATGGTGAAGATTTAGCAAAGGATTTTTCTTCAAATGCAACTGTATATTCTGCAAATGCTTTCATAACTATAAAAGGTGACAAAATCCAACAATATAATTCAATTTCTATTGATATGACAGCTGAGATTGAAAAAGGTCTTGAGACTGCTCCACCTGGTGTTGAAGCAGATGTTTTATGGGAAGGATTAAAAAATTATTGGATTACAGCTAGTAAAGCTTATGATGATATGGAATTTTCATTTTCATCAGGTCGTCCTTATTTAATCATTATAACTGAAAAACCTTATGAGATTTCAGAGGAAGAAATCTTTAATGGTAAAGTAATTTCTGTAAATAATAAAAAGAATAGAATAAAAATGGTTTCTTCAGAAACAGAAGAAATTGTTTTTGTTAAGCAATAATTCTTATCAGAATCTCCAAGAGAGCAGCGAGTTTTTCGTTGCTCTTTTTTTTTGCAATTCACGGAAACAGGACTTTACCCCAATGTCGGGCAAGGATGCCCGTTTTTGCAGGTCGGGCACGGACGCCCGATTAAAGCAGAGTTAGAATTTTTGAAGAAAATTCTAACAGGGTTTTGTGAAACAGGATGTTTAACAAAACCCTCGCCTACGCCAGATTGGAGTGATTTTTGGCTTGCCAAAAAGTCCGAAGGACCGAGCCTCTGGCGGGTCACGGAAAGCTGGACTCACGTGAGGTATTTGGTTCGTTCAAAATACGAAAAAAATAAAAAAAAATAGATAAAAGGACAAAATAGGTCCCTGTGGTGTGATATATTGGAGGTATGGAAAATATTAGTTTATCGCTTTTGCTTATTTTGGTGCTTTGTTTTGTGGGATTTGTGGAAATCTTGCTTTTGATTTTGCTGTTGACTCGGAAGGAGTCGGATGGCTCTGAGCTGGTGCGGGGCGAGATTAGTCGGCTTCGTACTGAAATCAACAATGTATTTGGGCAATTTTCTCGTACTTTTAATTTGCAGCAGGATAGTATTCGGCAGTCGGTGGAAAAGATGCTGTCGGATATTCAGCGGGATAATAGCGAAAAGCTTGAAAGAATGCGGCAAACTGTGGATGAAAAGTTGCATAAAACTCTGGAAACTCGACTTGGGGAAAGTTTTAAACTGGTGAATACTCATTTGAGTGCGGTGCAAAAGGGCCTTGGTGAAATGCAAAGTCTTGCCAGTGATGTGGGAGATTTGAAAAAGGTTTTAACTAATGTGAAAACTAAGGGAAATATTGGGGAATATCAGTTGGAGGGAATTCTTGAGCAGATTTTAACGCCGAATCAGTTTGTGAAAAATTATTCGCCGCGGTCTGATAGTCGTGATGTGGTGGAATTTGCTATTAAGTTGCCTTCTAAGGCCAAAAATGGCGAGTTTATTTATCTTCCGCTGGATTCGAAGTTTCCGACTGTGGATTATGAGCGGCTTCTTATGGCTTATGATGTGGGAAATCAAAAGGATATTGAGGCTTGTACGAAAAATCTTGTGGCTAAAATCAAATCTTTTGCAAAGGATATTCAGTCTAAATATATTTTTCCGCCTGCAACCACAGATTTTGGGATTATGTTTTTGCCTATCGAAGGTTTGTATGCGGAGGTTTTGCGTATTCCGGGGCTTTTTGAGATGATTCAGCGGGAATATCATGTGACCATTACTGGGCCAACTACAGTTTCGGCTTTTTTAAGTAGCTTGCAAATGGGATTTAGAACTTTGCAGATTGAGCAGCACACGGATGAGGTTTGGCGGCTTTTGGAAACTGTGAAACGGGAATTTTCTAAGTTTGGGGATATTTTGGAAAAAACTCGGGAAAAGCTGGAGGCGGCCACTAAGGAAATCTCTAATGCTGAGTCTAAATCTCGCACTATTGAAAGAAAGTTGCGGGATACTGATGGTTTGTTGCCACAGTGATGTTTCGATTTCGGTTTTATAATATTTTTTTGTAAAGATGCCCCTTGAAAAACTGGATGATTTTTTCAAGGGGCGATTTTTTGCTTTTATGCTGATAAACTCTTTTTTTTGGGAAATCCCTTTGTCTTGTTAGGCTTGTTGGGCCTAATTTTGCTTGATTTTGGCGCGACGGGCTTCTGCGATGATTAGTGGGATAACTACAAAGCCCACTGTTCCAACTGCTACGATTGCGATGTAGGATGCTGGATTTCCGATTGGGAGTTGGGCTGGAGGCACGAATGACAAAACTAATCCAACTAGGGCTGCAAAGATACCGACTCCTGCGATTATTGGCAAGGCTGGGGCTTTGTATGGGCGTTCTAGGTTTGGTTGTTTTTTGCGTAAAACGATGGCTGCGGCGTACATCAATAAATACATGATGATGTAAACTGCCACTGTTAATGCAGATAGCAAGAAGAATGCTACGCTAACGTCTTTCATAACGAAGTATAGACAAGCCAAAATTGTTACGATGATTCCCTGGATTAGCATCATGTTTTTTGGAGCTCCTGCTTTTGTGGTTTCTGCAAGTTGTTCTGGTAGGAGGCCTTCTTTTGCTGTGCTTAGTAAACCTTTGCTTGGACCTGAAATCCATGATAAAACACCTGCAAGTGAACCAAAGGCAACACAGAATGCTAAAACTGGTAATGCCCAACCCATTTTTACGGATTTTAGCATTGTGGAAAGGGCTTGCATTAGGCCAGATTCGATTTGTAGTTGGGAGTTTGGAACAACGGCTGCGATGGCGATTGATCCAAAGGTAAAGAGTACAAAAACAATAATTGCAGAAATAAATATTGCCAATGGATATTGTTTTTTTGGATTTTCCATTTCTGTGGCGTGAACTGCTTGTACTTCAACACCGGCAAAAAGTAGGATGATTCCAGATAGATAGGAAAGGTTGTTTAGGTTTGTTAAATCTGGGAACCATCTTGCTTTTGCTACGCCGTCAACAACTTTCGCAACTGTTGTTTCTGCTGCTGTAAGTTCTTCAAATCCTAGTGGCTTTTTCATTGCAATCCATACAATTCCCAAGATTATTACAATAATTCCCGGTAAAACTGTACCAATGATAAATCCATAACTTGTGATTTTGGAAAGGGTTTTTGTTCCACCAAAGGCGATAAATGTGGCTATCCAATAGAAGATGATAATAAACAAGCCGGTATATTTTCCGTTGTTTGCAAGTTCTGGTTTCCCGATTCCGTAGGCGATGGCGGCGGCTGCAAAGGCGAGCACTGTTGGATACCAAACTACGTTTTGAATCCATTGTAACCAAATTGCAGTAAAACCCAGTTTTTTTCCAAAGGCTGCTCCAACCCAGCGGTAAACACCTCCTTCTTGGCCAGAAAAAGCACTTCCTAGCTCAGCAGAAACTAAAGCTGCTGGAATCAGGAATAATAGGGTGGCAAATGCAATGTAGAAGAACATTGTCATTTCTTCGGCTGCCATAAGTGGTAGCCCACGCAAACTAATAACTGCGGCGGCGGTCATAAATGCCATGGCACCAGTTGTTAGTGTCTTACGTTTTGTTTGTGTTTCCATAATTTCTCTCTCCGTTTTTTTTATGATAACAAAGTTTTTTTTGCTTAGTTTTAGGTAAAAACTAAAAAAAAGCATATTTAGCCGCCGCGGAAACTGGGATAGCTTTCGGACGGCTAAAATCGGATAAAAAGGTTATTCTCTGGGGCGAGTTTTTGTCCCTAGCAAAATCTGTTAGCGACCGTGGTTAAAACTGCCTCGGTTTGGATACTTTTTTGAGTCAACTTTTGCAGGAGGATTGTCGTTTAAGCGAATAATTGCTCTGTTCATATCTTCAAGCAAAAGAGCCATAAGGTCGGCGCTGCATCCGTGTCGGAGCAAAACTCTTTGAACAACGGTGTCTTCGCAATTTGATGGTAAACTGTAAGCAGGAAGTAACCAGCCTCGTTCTCGTAAAACGTCAGAAAGTTGATACAAGTCGAAGTGGACTTTAGCTTTTGGTTTTAGTTTCCATGTTACTGCTGGAATTCCGAGTTTTGGATCTGAGTCGTAAATCAAGTCAAAGATACCAAACTTTTCGATTCCTTTTGCGAAGAATTTACCTACGTCGTAGCATCCTTTTTGAACTTTTGTGTATCCTTCTCGACCTAAGCGAAGTAAATTGTAGTATTGGCAAACAATTTGTCCTCCGGGGCGAGAAAAGTTGATGGCAAATGTTGGCATATTTCCGCCAAGATAATTTACGTTAAATATCAATTCTTCTGGCAAGTCTTTTTTATTGCCCCAAACAACCCAGCCGCAACCAAGTGGAGAAAGTCCGAATTTGTGGCCTGATGTGGAAATTGATTTTACTCGTGGAATCTGGAAATCCCAAAGTAAGTCTAGTGCGCAAAATGGTGCTAAAAATCCACCGGAAGCGCCGTCCACGTGAATCGGAATGTCTAGGCCTTTGTTTTTTTCAAAGGTGTCTAGAGCTTCTGCCACTTCTTTGATTGGTTCGTATTGACCTGTGAAGGTGATTCCCAAAGTCATAACAACGCCGATTGTGTTTTCATCACAGCGTTTTATCACTTCTTCTGGACTGGAAATGTATCTGTCGCCGTCCATAGGGATTTCCCGAAGTTCAACATCCCAGTAACGGGCGAATTTGTGCCAGCAAACTTGAACTGGGCCACAAACTAGATTGGGCTTGTCTGTTGACTTTCCTTCTGCAAGGCGAGCTTTTCGCCATCGCCATTTCATAGCCATTCCGCCTAGCATACAAGCTTCTGATGAACCGGTTGTAGAAGTTCCCGCTGCTTCGCTTGGTTTAGCGTGCCATAAATCTGCTATGATGTTTACGCAGCGTGATTCGATTTCTGCAGTTTGTGGATATTCGTCCTTGTCTATCATGTTTTTATCAAGACAGTCGTCCATAAGCTTGTGAATCTCGTCTTCTGCAAAAGTCTGACAAAATGTTGCAAGGTTTTGGCGTGAGTTTCCGTCTAACATCAATTCATCTTTGATAAGACGATACATAGCCTTTGGGTCTGCTTCTTTTTCTGGAATAGAAAACTTGTTTAAGGGTTTTTGAGAAGCTTTTTCATCAAAAACATCATCAAATGCGCAAAATCCATTTTCTGAACAATCTGATTTTGTGCAATTTTTCATTATGTGTAATGCCATTTTTTACCTCCTGTAAAAAGTTTTGCCAAAATTGGTTTGACTTTTTATCTTTGTTTCGCAATTTTTTTTGAAACAGTAAAATATTTGAAAGTTTGCGACGCAAACCTTTTTTTGTTAATTTTTTAGATTCATGATGATTTCTTCTTCGATTCTAAAAAGTTGATTGTATTTTGCCACTCTGTCCGTTCTACATGGTGCGCCTGCTTTTATTTTGTCAGCATCTACAGCCACGGCTAAATCCGAGATAAAAGTGTCTTCAGTTTCTCCAGAGCGATGTGAAATTATGGCGTCGTATCCGTTTTTTTCAGCTAATTCTATGGCTTCCAAAGTTTCTGACAATGTGCCGATTTGATTTAGTTTAATTAAAATTGCGTTTCCAGCTTTTAGTTCGATACCTTTTTTTAGCCGCTCTGGGTTGGTAACAAATAAGTCATCGCCTATAAGTTGGACCTTATTTCCCAATTCAGAAGTGAGTTTTTGCCATCCAAGCCAATCTTCTTCATCAAGAGGATCTTCCAAGGATGAGATAGGATATTTGTTGATTAGTTCTTTCCAATAGTTGATTAGCTGGTCTGTTGTGTAGGTTTTTCCAGATTTTGGAAGATGATATTTGCCAAAAGTGTCGGTTTTCCATTCGCTTGCAGCCGCATCTAAGCCGAAGGAAAAATCCTGATTTGGCTTTTGTGTGGAAAATCCTGCTTTTTTTATGGCTTCCAAAATCAAGTCTAAGGCTTCTTCTGTAGAATTAAGATTTGGTGCAAATCCACCTTCATCGCCAACTGCTGTTGAAAGTTTTCTTTCTTCAAGAATTTCCTTAAGCTGATGATAAACTTCTACCCCATTTCGGATTCCTTCTGAAAAACTTTTGGCGCCAACTGGAACTATCATAAATTCCTGAATATCAATGTTGTTGGAAGCGTGTTTTCCGCCGTTTAGAATGTTCATCATTGGAAGTGGAAGTTTGTTTTTTCTGTGGGATTTGATAAATTTGTGTAGAGATTCTTTTTTGGAAAGGGCTCCCGCTTTGCAAGTTGCAAGAGAAACTGCCAAAATTGCGTTTGCCCCAAGATTTGATTTGTCTTTGGTACCGTCAAGTTGAAGGAGTTTTTTATCGATTTCGAAAATGTTGTAAGGATTCATTCCAGCAAGATGTTTATCAATTTTTGTGTTGATATTATCCACCGCTTTCAAAACGCCTTTTCCCTTGTATCGGGCATTGTCTTTGTCACGAAGTTCTTTTGCTTCAAACAAGCCGGTAGAAGCCCCACTTGGAACGGCGGCTCGTCCCACAGTTCCGTCTGATAGGTAAACTTCTGCTTCAACTGTAGGATTGCCCCGGGAATCCAGAATTTCTCGTCCGATTATTTTTGTAATAGTTACGCTGTCTTTCATTTTTTTGCCTTCTACTTTTTGTAATTTTTTAAATAATTGATATTAGTCAAATGAAAAATTTGGAGGTAAATATTGTCTTTCTCCGCATTCTTTGTCTAGAAGATATAAGCCGCTGGAATCTTCCCCGAAAAGTTCCATTTTTGAAATCAATGCTTGAGCTGAAGTTTCTTCTTCTCCTTGTTCTTTTATGAACCAATTTAGAAAATCCATTGTTCGATAATCTTTTAGGATTTCAGCTTCTCTGTAAATCAAGTTGATACAGTCTGTTACAAATCGTTCGTGTTTTAGACTTTCGATAAGTGGATCCATCAAAGTTTCGATGTTCTCCATTGGGCTGTTAATGGTTTCTAATGTTGGACGTTCTCCGTTATTGTGCAAATACTGAAAAATCAACATTCCGTGGTCAGATTCTTCTTTTGCTTGAATTTTGAACCAATTTGCAAATCCGTCTAATCCTTTGTGTTGATAAAAATTTGCAAAATCCAAATACAAATATCCTGAGTAAAATTCTTTTGTAATTTGGGTGTTCAACAAAGAAACTACTTTTTTATTGAGCATAAATGCCTCCGTTTTTTTATGTGTTGTTTTTACTTTTGATAAATGGCGTATTTTTTGTCGCGCCTCTTGTTTATCTAATTTTGAAAATAAAGATAAAATCAAAAAATCGACAATAAAAAACTTCGGGATTTTTGAAAAAAAGTAGACGTTGATTTTTAAATGTGGATATTATTAAACTAGTAACATTTCCTCATAAACTTTTTTTAGGAGTAATTATGAAAAAAATATTTAAAAAACTTATTTATTTGGTGTTTTTTGGGACTTTGATTTTTGCTTTTGCTGGATGTAAAAATTCAAGTTTTGTTTTAGTTGATGGCTCGTCATTTCGTGGACAAGTTGATGACAGTGAAATTTTTATTGATGGAAGAGCCATAAAAATCAACAGTTTTTTTATCAGTAAACATGAAGTGACCCAGGAAGAATACGCCGAAATTATGGGTGAAAATCCAAGTTATTTTCGCACCAATGCAAGCGTAAATGAAGAACAGGGACTGCGCCCAGTGGAATGTGTTAGTTTTTATGATGCCTTGGTTTATTGCAATAAGCGAAGTTTGGCGGAGGGCTTAAATCCTTGCTACAAAATCAAAGATTCTTATAAACCTGCCGATTGGGGATTTGTGCCAAGTGTATTTGATGAAACTTGGAATGCTGTTACTTGCGATTTTTCTGCCAACGGATATAGATTGCCTACCGAAGTTGAGTGGGAATACGTTGCTCGTGGTGGCAAAAAATACATTGGTGACGGAAATCGGCAGTATCTTTACGTTGGTAGCAACGATTTAAGCCAGGTCGCTTGGTATGCAGATAACTCTGGGGGAAAAACTCATGAAGTTATGGAAAAAGATTCTAATCAACTTGATATTTACGATATGAGTGGAAATGTTGCAGAGTGGTGCTGGGATTGGTTTACAGCAATCACGCCAGAAACTCCAATCACTGGAAGTGCGCCAGAAAATGCCACAAGTCGAAGCGTGCGAAACGGAAACTGGGGAAGTCCAGCTTTCTCAAACCGTGTAAGCTCTAGAGGAAACGAAAATCCTGCCTATAGAGGATACGGACTTGGTTTCCGACTTGTGAAAAGTGCAAAATGATGTGAAGAAAGCAAAAAAAAGGACTGTCTAGTTAAGTTGCTAGTGAAAATGTTGAATAGCAAACTTTAGACAGTCCTTTTTATTTAGGTTCTACAAATTAAAATAGGTTTGACCAATCTGTAGTAAGTGGGTTAATAGAAAGACCAACACTAAGATCGAAAGCATTTTTGTTGTGTGTAAAATCTTGTTGGAATTCTAAGTTAGTAAATACTTTTAGAGAATCTTGAAGATAGTATGCAACATTCCCAGATAGGATAAGAGCAGTTGTTGTATCTCCTGCAAGTCCAAACATATCTGTAAGTTTCATTTCTTCGTATTTTTCAGCATCACCATAAGCACTTTCAATTCCGTAAGAACCACGTGTTAGAACTTCTGCTACTAAACTTGCTTCAACTGGATTATCTGTGTATTCAACAGAAAGTCTGAAAAGTTCTGCATTTGGTCCGTATTTGAATCCCAAGAAAAATGCGTCACGATCTGTTACATAGTTTGCAGCAGACATTGCCCAAATTTGCCAAGGAATTGTGAATTTACCTTCAGTTTGAGAAGCTTGACGGTTGTACATCATTGGAGTTACATAATACCATTCAAAAGCGATATTAAGACCGTTTTCAACTTTCAAAGTTCTTTCACGCAAAACGTAGTCTTCTTTTCCGAATTTTTCTGAGTTGATAGCTTTTCCATCAAAAACGTGATATTCAAGACCTGCACTAAATCCCATAGCAAGAGGACGGTCTGTGCTAACTTCGTGAGCTTGAGCAAAATCGTCCATATTAAATGTTCCGAACATTCTTACAGGACCAACTTTTCCTTCTCCAGTTAGATATAAAGTTACGTTACAAAATTCGTCTTGATTTCCGTTGTGCCAAATGATAAATGGAGATAAGTCAAATAGCGATGGCACTTTATTGTAAATATTTGAAAGTTCTCCAACTGAGAATTTCATATTATCATTGAAGATAGTAAATTTATGACCTAAGATAGTTTTTTGAACTTTATTTTCATATTGTAGCCAAAGTTTTGGAGAAATTAATACGTAGTTATAATCAAAATTCCAGTTTGATTGGTCATTCATTGGAGTTGTATAACTTGCCCAAAGATTATCTAGATATGGCTGTGAATCTGCGATGTGAATATCATAAAAACCTGGTCCCCATTTAATTAGACGGCGACCTAAAGAAACATAAAATTTTTCATCATTTGATGTGTAGTCAAAATATCCAACACGAGGGAATGTTAAATCGATTCCAGCTCCCATAAAAGGAATATTTGTGTTGATAGAACTACGCTTTGACATATTTGCAAAAGGATCTTGCATAAAGTCAAAACGTGTAACTAAGTTAAAATTTTTGGTATTAACTTCAAAACCTAAATCTAGGAAACTAGGTTTGTTATAAGCCAAAAGCCAGTAATCTTGACTTTTCATCCACCAGTCATTATCAAGGCTTTTGAAAGCATCATCTGTTCTATCCCATACGTAAATACCACCATCATATGAAATTGGTGCATTTGGAATAGAATTAACTTCAAAAGTTGGATTGAAAGTAATAATTCCGTTTACATCAGCGAAGAGGTTTGAAATACCCCCCCCACCACCATAAGAGCGAGGCACATAAAAGCGAGTTTCTTTTTCATTCGTTTTCTCCAAGGAAAAAGTTTAAAAAACTAGATAAAAATATCTGTCTTTCCGTAAGGGATTATACCATTGATTTGTGAAAAAATAAATTCTATTTGAGAAAGTTATGAAGATATTTTGAAAAAAATGAAATGCTTAAAAATATTTTACAGGTGTGCCAAGGGCTTGAAGGTCGTATCCCTTGACCACCTGTTTTAAATTTTAAATGCTTGTTTTACTTATTTTCTAGAATAAAGACCGTAGTTGCTTCAATAACATCTTGCTGTCCCCAAACTAGTTTATTTACATCGAAGCCCAAGTTTGAAGCCATTGCCAAATATTGAATCTTTGTATCTTCTGGAATAGTAGGACTTCGGCTTAAAATCCACATATAATCATAATTTTTGCCAACAACCAGTGCAGTTTGATAATCATCATCTATAGCGATTACATTATATCCTGAATAAAAAGGACCGAAAAATGAAACTTTCAAAGCCCCAATTGTAGGATCCCCGATAAACTTTGCATTTCCCACAGATTCTTTCCATGCACCCTTCACATAGTCATAGCCTCTGTTTATAACCAAAATCGAACCATCATCCTTTAGAATGTACTCCGCAGTAACATTGCTCAAGTTTTTTTCATGCTTAAAGTCTAGTCGAGCGATTTCGTACCATTTTCCAAGATAATCAAAAATATCAAAGCCAGAAACTGGAACAACATTTTTTGGCGCTGTTCTAGAATATGCCATTGAAGCCACCATGATGGTAAGAATCATCATGCCTAAAGTAATTTTTTTACGAGAATTCATTTTTCTCCCTCCGAGTGGGTTTCCCCAAGTTTGTGATAACCATTTTGGCTATCTAAACTGAATATAATAAGGGTTTTAATTACAAGAAAGTTATTTTTTGACAAATCCGTGTAAAATAATTAGGGTAATTTTTTTATCGAAAGGATATAATCCTTTTATCAAATTGAAATTTTTTCGGAGGAATATATGGCAGGAAAAATCGAATGGAATGATGAATATCTTTTAGGAATTCTAGAAATTGATAATCAGCATAAAAAATTGGTTTCTATTGCAAACGAACTTTACGACATAACAGCAGATTCTCAAGAAACTTACAAACTAGAAATGTCAAAAGTTCTAAAAAAACTTACAGATTACACAGTTTATCACTTCACAAGTGAAGAAGAGTTTATGAAACGCTACGGATATGCTGGTGTTGATTTGCACAAAACTGCCCACGATGGATTTATCAACGAAGTAAACAACCAAATCAAACAACTTGATGATGGAAAAATCGAAACTGGGCTTCAGTTTTATACATTTGTTTTAAACTGGGTTTTAACACACATTGCAAAAGCCGACAAAATCTGGGCAAAAGCAATCAAAGACAGAATTCACTAAAAACTCATTTTCTTTGCAACTAGAAGGAGAAAGAACTATGAATATTAAAAGTTCTTTCTCCTTTTTTTCTTCAAAGTTGGTAGAACCGAAATAAGGATAACTCAAGAGGGTGAATGAAAGTTTCTTTATCCGACTATGGCTTTTATCATGTCTTTTCTGATTTCATCATAATGTGGTTCAGTTAGGCCAAAATCCATTTCCTTGTAAGACCAAAGAGCACTTCCTATATCATATTTTTTGAAAATCTTGTGAAGGTCTTGAATCCATGCAAGACTGTCTTTTACAGGAGCTTGATTTATAACTCCGTATTCGCCACAGTAAATTTCTACACCAAATTTTTTTGCAGCTTCAACAGCTTCTATTGCCATTGTTTCCATTATTTGTTCACAAGTGATATCCCCAGGAAGTTCCTGAAGATTTTTTCCTTTGTTGCCAAGAACTAAGTTTTCTTTCTTGAAATATTCCATGGATTCTGGATAATGAATATCTTTTTTGCTGTCCAATTCTGGAACCCAATGGGCTTTTTGGTGAGTAAAAACTAGAGGTTCATACATGTGAAATGTAAAAATAATGTTTTTATCCAAAGGTTTTTCCAAAAGTTTTACAGTTTTTGCACTATTCCAGCGAATTCCGCCGTAAATTAAAGTTGTTGTTGGAGCATTTTTTCGGATTTCCAAAACTGTTCTCTTGATTAAGTCATTCCAAGGTTCTGCAGCATCTTCTTCAACAACCTCGTTCAAAAGTTCAAAAGCGATATTTTCTTTATTTCCGTAACGAGCAGAAACTTCTATCCACAAATTCACAAACAAATCTTGCAAATCTTTTCTATCAAAAAGAGAGTTCCCTTTATCATTTGTTGCGTCGTTAAAATCATAACCACAAGCTTTGTGCAAGTCTAAAATCACGTTCAGGTTTGCTTTTTCACACCAAGAGATAAACTTGTCTAAATGCGCAAATCCGCTTTCGATAAATGTTCCATCTGGATTTTGGATTAGTTCATAATCAAAAGGAAGTCTGATATGATCAAATCCCCAACTTGCAACTTGCTTCACATCATCTTCAGAAATAAAATTGTTGTATCGCTGTTCTGTATAATCACATTGTGAAAACCAACCACCAAAATTAATACCGTTTTTTAAGTTCATATATCCTCCAAATATTTTTATTTATAAGCCTAAAATAAAATTACCACTCCTTTTTTTTGTGTGATATAATAATCTTCGTAAAAATATAAAAATATTCGGCAAATAACAGGAGATTTCTGGAAAATGGAAAATCAAGGAAAAACGAAACTTTCGATTGAAGAATTGCTTGAAAAAAAACTTTATCAACAGCGGGAATATTCTGTTTATCACCTTGAATACGAAAAAGAAATGAATTTTTACAAAGCTGTGCAAAAGGGTGATATTGAACTTGTGAAAAGACTTTTACTTCCCCTAAAAAATGAAAAATTTGGTCGACTTTCAAAAAATATGGTACAAAATTTAAAATATCACGTGGTAATTTTGATTGCTATGTTAACTCGTTTTTGTATCGAAGCTGGGATGAATCCAGAAAGCGCCTATACTTTAAGTGATATTTACATTTGCCAAATGGACGAGTTTAACACAGAAGAGGAAATAATTGATTTTCACGGAAAAATAATTTTTGATTACACAAATCGTATGGCAAAAATGGATAAAACATTTGGCATGTCCAAAAAGGTGATAAAAGCCATGGATTACATTTACGACAACATCCAGTCAAAAATACGAATTTCAGACATTGCAAAAAAAATTGATATTAATCCAACTTATTTATGTGAGATTTTCAAAAAAGAAACAGGATTTTCTATCAATCAATTTATCAAAAAGAAAAAAATCGAAACAGCAGAAAAACTTTTAGTTTACGAAAACTTTACAGTGGCAGAACTTGCAGATATTTTGGGTTTTTCTTCTAGCAGTCATTTTATCGAGGTTTTCAAAAGTGAAACTGGTTTTACTCCATGTTGTTATAAAGAAAAAAATGGGGCAAAAATTCTGTTGGAAATTTTGCCCCACTAAGTTAATTATTTGCTTTTATTATAGCTGCATATCAGTTTTTAGCCATTCTAGCACTTCATCTACTGTAGCGAAGTGCCCTTCAATAACGCCTGTTTGTGACATTTTTGTGTTTGTTTTAGTTTGTGCTTTCAACATAATAGAAGTTCCTTCTGCAAAACCAAAAGCTTTACATCCCGCATCAACAAAAGCCTTAGTCATTTCGATTAAAACTCCAGTTTCTTCTGGTCCAACAGGTTCCATTTTTGTACAATCTGCAACATAAGCCCAGCCCACATTTTTCCAATGACTTGCTCTTGCCAAAACACTTTCTCTAAGCCAAGTTAAATCATTTACATTTGTTTTGCCTTTTCCCGAAGTAACAATAATTTTTCTACCAGTGATTACTTCTATATCCTGTGAACCATGTGTTTCTTTCATATTCATGTTCCTTATCATCAAAAAAAATATCTATTAAGTTAAGTTTATTATGTGGATTTTTACTAGTCAATTTTTTTCTTCAGATAATATTTTTCGTAAATATTTGATAAAATAATCTTTTTTACAAAGTTTTCAGCAACTTAGAATGTTTATATCTTCTATCGAAACTGTGTTTTGTGGTATAATTTCACATTATGTATGTTACTTGTTTAGATTTAGAAGGGGTTTTAGTCCCAGAAATTTGGATTGCATTTGCTGAGGAAACTGGAATCGAGGAATTACGTCTTACAACTCGCGATATTCCAGATTATGATGTTTTGATGAATAAGAGAATTGGTATCTTGAAAGACCACGGACTTGGATTAAAAGCTATTCAAGAAACAATCGCTAAAATTGATCCACTACCTGGCGCAAAAGAGTTTTTAACTGAACTTAGAAAAACTTGCCAAGTTATCATCTTGTCAGACACATTTACTCAGTTTGCAGCACCACTTATGGAAAAACTTGGACTTCCAACAATTTTCTGTAACGAACTTGTTGTAGGGGATGATGGAATGATTACAGGCTTTAAAATGCGTCAAGACAACGGAAAATATCACGCAATTAAAGCGCTACAATCTATCGGATTTAAGACAATCGCTTCTGGCGACTCTTTTAATGACTTAGCAATGATTAAACAAGCTGAAAAAGGCTTTTTATTTCGTGCGCCAGAACACATTATAAACGACAACAGCGATGTAAAAGCTTTCACCGAATACTCAGAGCTTCTCTCTGCCGTAAAAGCCCAAATCGCTGCCGATAAATAAGCTTTCTTCCAAAAGCTTAAAAACAAAAAAAGCTGTAGATTACAAAATTACATCCTGTAATTTTGTAATCTACAAGAATTTTCTAGCGAAAATTCTTGTCACTTCTATAATCAGCCATCCTTGGCTGACCTACTTCTAAAAATCAAATAAAAAAGTTTTTATCCTTCTAGTTGAGCTAATGCAGTTTGTGCGATTTTGTCTTCTGGGTCAAACTCTAACACTGCAGTAAAATATCCGCGAGCAGAAGAAATATCACCTTCTTTCAAAGCCACAAACCCAAGATTTGACATAATCTTTGTGTTTTCTGGCTCAAGTTGGAATGCATCAAGCAAAGTTTTTTTACTTCCAGCTAAATCCCCAAGTTCCATTTGACAAATAGCAAGTTCGTTTAGAGTATCGCAGTTGTCGCCACCAAGTTTGATAGTTTCTTCAAAAGCTTGTCTTGCATCATCAAAACGGCAAAGTTTTCTCAATCCCCAGCCTAACAAAAACCAAGCATTCCAGATTTTTGGATTTTTCTCGATAAACTGGCGGATTTTGTCTAAGCCTTTTTCTTCTTCATTATTTGCGATGTAGTCGTAAGCTGATTTGAAAAGCTCATCATCAAGATTGCGATTATCAATATCTCTAATGATTTCAGAAGCACGTTGCTTTTTGTAAAGTCCGTTTTCTCCAAGTTCTTCATCTTTTGCATCAACAACGTATGCAAGATATATTTCAAAACATTCTTTTCCGCGAGTGAAGTTTTTTTGCTTCAAGTAAAAAAATCCTGCATTGAAAAAAGCGTCTGGAATTGCAGGTTCTGCATCCATTGCTTGTTTGTAGTAATATTCAGCGTCGTTGTCGTAAGCGTCAGCATCTTCGATTAAGCCTGATTTTCTGTAAGAGTCAGCTCTTTGGTCGAAAAATAAAGCTGTATTCAAAGTGATAGCCATATCTTCTGGATCCAAGCCGCGTAGTGCATCAAAAATTTCTTCAGCGATTTCAAAATCTTCGTTACGAGCTTTCAAAATTGCGGCTTCAGCCAATTCAGTTTTGATATTTGGTTTTGCTTTTGTGATAATGCTTCTATAGTAATTTAAGTTTGGATTTGCATTGTCGTAAGCTAGAACAGTAAGAATTCCAGCTAAAATCATTTCCTCTGTAAGCGATGAAATATCAAATTCTGCATCTGGATCAGCATCAAAAGGAAGTTGCACAGGAAGTGGAATAGTTGTGTCGATGTGCAAAGCATCTTTTGAAATTTTAAACTCTTCTGGTAAATTAATAAAAATAACTGATTTTAAAGGATTATTTGGATTCATTTGAACTCCCATAATGTGTAAGAAAGTTTGAAACGTAAATTTTAGAAAAGATTTTACGTATTTTTGGGAGCTAATCTAAAGAAAAACTCCCAAAAATTAATAAAAATTAGTTTTCAGCAGGTTGTGCAGTTGAGCTTTCAGTAACATTGGCTGCTTCTGTTTGAGCTTGTGCGTCAGGTTGTGCTTCTGACTGTTGCGCTGTGGCTGGATTTGCATTTTGTGTTGCCCCAGCACTTGCAGTTTTTTGAGCAGCCACAACATCAAGTTGCTTTTTGCGAATTGCTGTTAAATAAGAGTTGATATGAAGTTTATAAGACATAGGAACAGCTGATTCTAAAAACTGGATAGAAACAGATGCTAAATCCTTTCGACCTTCGATAGTTTCTGCTTTTACAACTCGACCTTGAATACCAAGAGTTTCTCTAGGTTCTGTAAAATCAAGGCGGATAATTGCATTTTTATCTTTGATAAACTGAGCCAAACCTTTTAAAACAAGTTTTGCTCCAGAGAAAGATAAATCCCTAATGATACAGTGTCTTGGAACATTTTCAATGTAAACTAAAGTTTCTTCCCGTAAAAGATTCAAACGTCTTTTTGACTCTTCATTGATAATAATACGTTCTTCTTTTCGGCGAGTTGCGTTAGAATTTGCTTCAATCAAACGACCCAAAGTTTCAATCAAATCGTCTGGTGGACGCTGTGTAAATGTTAATGTAATTATAGCTAAATCATTAGAAGTCATATATGGTTGCACATTTGCAACTCTACAATTAACAAAAAAACTTACAGGAAGTTGGCCCGGTGGTGTAAAGGAAAATCGTAAACTTAAAGGAGTTGCTTCTTTTGAGATTTGTGCATAAGCCCCACCTTTAGTACCGATAATGATACGAGCTGATTGAAGAGAAGTTGAATTTATAATACATGGCCACTGAGCACCAGCACACTTAATGTATACTTGCCGTGGATCTAAATTTAGAGCACGAATAAACTCTTTTGAGAAAGTTACTTCTGTATCTCTGTAAACGTCATAATATCTTGCAATTTGCTGACTTGTCATTAAGCCCATAAAGTATATGATAAATTATTTATTATGGTTCGTCAATAATTGAAAAAATTCTCGAAAAGATTATTGCGTTTTTTTGTAAAGTTTTATGGTACTCTGAGATTTGAGAAAAAAACGGAACCAAGACTAGAGGAGTATATGAAAGATTTCTTGGTTCCGTTGTTGGCGTAGGAGTTTTGGGATTCTCTACAAACCAAATTTAATAATAAAATATCAATTTGGGAAGTTTTTTATGAGGTAAAATTAAAAAATCATAATATTGTTGATTTTTGCCTATTCTGGACTTATAGTGTAATTATGGATATAAACCAAATCTGCGAAAAAATTTTTGAATTCGTTCTCCCTTACACTGAAAAAACTCAGTCTCCAATCGCTTACGTAAATATTGAAGTTGGATTTAGTGTTGATGTTTCTGAAAATGATTTGTGGGAGTGCTTTAATAAATTCACTTGGGATACACCTCTTTCTTCTGCAGAGTTGTTTATATTGAAAAAATCATACACAGGAACTGAAAAAGATACTTCCATAAGGATTATTTCTTTGTCTGTTTTTGAAGATGATGGAAAATCTTCCCCTCTTATCCCAATAAAAGATGGTTTGATTCTTTAAAATCCATAACAAAATGCCGAAAATCTAAAAGTATAACTGTATTTTTTTCGGAGGATTTTATGAAAATCACTTCTCTTATAAAATCTAAAATTTTCTCTATATTTTCTCATAAAATCCTTTTTTGTAGCCTTTTGCTGATTTTTGCAAGTTTTAGCCTTTTTGGAGTGGAGTATAAAACCAAATCTAGTTGGAGTGAATTGGTTTGGTCTGACCCAAATTCTTGGGAAGATATAAATGGTGATGGAACAGGGGATATTCCGGAAATTAACGGAAATACTGAAGTTGAAATTTACTTAAATGCAGATATGAAGGCTACGGATTTGAAATTTTCTCAAAGTGATGATGAGAAAATTTGTTTATTTACAAATGGATATAATTTAAGCTTAAATGGAAAGACTTTGTTAGGAAAAGATTCTGAAGGTCTAAATAGAGGTCATCCATGTAATTTGTATTTTTATGGGAAAGGCAAAATCTATATAAATGTTTTGGAATTTGGTAAAAAAGGTGGTTTGTTTTATCCAGAAAATAAAGTTTATCTTTATTATGGAATTGAAATCTACATAACAGATCACATTTCTCCTCTCGATACACATGCAGAAATTACTAGAGATACGTCAGAATCTAAATTCTATTTAAATGCTTCTGGAACAGACGTAAACTACTATACTGATACCGTAAATATAAACTGGAAAGATTTTGAACCAATTCCATATGGAGAACAAACTTTTTTTCAAATCTTTGAAGATGGGGGAAATCCAGCGTCGGCAGACGGTAAAAAAATTACTTTTGGGAAAAAAGCAAATAATAACGCTGAAACAATAAATTTTAAATATAAAGTTGATATTGTAAATAATACATCTGGTGTTACTTGGACATTGGTAAGTCAAGAGTTGGGAAGTCAAGTGTTAACAGATGGATATTCTGGTTCTATTTCTATGTCCCAAAAAGGTTCAGATGATTCTATTCCTGAATTACTTACTCAAGATTTATATCTAACTGCCTCTGATCCTCTAAATCCCCCTGGTTCTCTAAATTCCGGAGACGGAATTATCATCACCTTTAGAACCCCAGACGACAAAATGGATATGTGTGAAATCCGTTACATTGAAGGGGAACTTTTGTGGACTGGGGCTAGTAATACAGATTTCTTAGAGCCAACCAATTATTCCTACTCAGAAGAAATAACAGATTTAACAGAACTACTTAAAAATCAGAAAGTTATAGTTGCAAGTGCAAAAAATTATCCTGTAATTCAAGATGGAACTGAAATTAAGGGATTGGAAATATACAGTGGTGCAAATGTTACCGTAAATGGAAATCTAACTGTAAATGAAAGTATTAGTTGTGTTGGAATTGGTAAAATTGATGCAACCAATGGGACTGTAACATTTACTGGAAATACTGAAAATCCAAGTTTTGTTGCAGAAACACCAGAACTTTCAAAATTTGGTAAGCTTGTCGTGGCTGATGGTGTCGAATTTTACACAGCAAGTGATTTGTATGTTGAAAATTTAGATGTGAAAGAAAATGCGAAGTTTTATTATGTGTATGAAAAAAATGACGGGACTCAGGTTTTATCCGATTTACACATAACAACTAGCCTCACAAACAACGGCACATTCACAGCGGGGAAAGTTTATTTTGAGCCAAATGGTGATACTGCTACAATTGAACCTACTGAAACTTCTATATCAACAAATATTGGCGAATTAATTTGTACGAGCCAAAAAGGGAAAACGCTTGTTATATATGGCACAATTTCTGTTGATAAAATTGCTTTGTCTGGAGTGGCAAATCAAGATAACGCTCGGCTTACTGTAAAAACTGAAAACCAAGGAACAATTTATCTTAGGGAATCTTGCGAGAATGCAAAATTTCTTGATTTATCCATTGATAATTTGCCAAAAATAGAAAAAGGAAACGCAGCAAGTCAAGATGAAATTTACATAAAGGTTGCAGATAGCAATATTCCTGATATCCAAGAATATGAAAAAAGAGTAGATTTTTATGATAAAGGTTGGAGATTGTCTGTACCACTTGATTATACTTGGATAGGGGCAGAGGATACAGATTGGTTTGAATCTTCAAATTGGCTTGAACTGTACGTTCCTTGTGAAAATTCAAATGTAACAATAAAGAAAAGTGAAAGTGAATCTGGAAATTATCCGATTTTAACTGGAAATCCAAATAAATTACTTTCTCTTTCGGTTGAGGAAGGTGCTTCTATCAATTTTGCGGGAAAATATGTAACTGCTACTACAATAACAAACCAAGGGAAAATTGATTTTGCAGGAAGTAAGGTAAATGCTGATAGTATTACAAATAATGGAACTGTAAAATTAACTGGAAATGAAACCATAACTGGAACAATAACAGAAAATGGTACGGTTTGTTATTACAAAGGAACTGGAAATTATCCTGCAAAATTTGTTTGGGGTGGAAATTATGAAAAACTTGTTATTGAAGATGGCTTTTCTGGAGAGATGCAGGGGCAAGGTTTTGGAGATTTTCAGACAACTGTAAAAATTGAAATTTCTGATTCATTGACTTTTGGGGAAAATGGTAAAATTTTTGAAAAAGTTCAACAAGATAAAGATTTGTTTTCACTAAATGGTTCTTCAATAAAAATAAGTTATAAAAAAGATGAATCTGTTAATATTAATATAGAAGCAACTGGAAATCATGTTTATAACTGGAAATTGGCATTTTCAGAAGCTGTAAGTATCACATCGGCGAATGGAACAGTTTCTTTTTTAGGAAGTGTTAACAGTTTTGAAAAAGGATTAGCTTTAGATGCTCCGAATAGCGAATTTTCAAACAACGGAATATTTTCTTCTGGGGACGCTATAAGCATAAAAGCTAAGACATTTGAAAACGCAGGAACAATAACAGTCGAGGGAAACTTAATTGTAAATCCTGTTGAAACTTTCACAAATACAGGAACAGTTTACGCAACAGCAGAAAACGGTACTATAAGCATAACAGCTAAAACCTTTACAAACGCTGAAGGTAAAACAATTTCAGCAAAAACAGGCTTTACTTGTGTGTTAACTGATACTTTCACAAATGCTGGAACAATCACAGCGGAAAATGTCGATATAAACGTAACAACCGCATCCAGTTTTGAAAACAGCGGCAAACTCAGCGGCACAAGTGGAACTATAAAAGCAAAAAATGCAGTGTTCGAAGCTAATTCAAAAGTTGATTTCACAAGTGAAATAAATATAGCCGAAAATTTATACATTGTTGGTGAATCAGAGTTCTCATTTGGGGAACTTTCAGTAGGAAAAGATTTGGTGATTTCTGCTATTGATGGCGACCCACAGACTGCAAAATCTGTAGTTTTCCAAGGTGGAAATATCAATATTTCTGGAAACTTTGCTTTATTCAATGGAGATGTTGCTCTAAAGTCTAATTTATCAGTTGAAAAAGACGTGATTTTGCTAAATGGCGAAAATCCGTCCATGTTTAATGATCCAATTTCTGGCATTGAAGGCTTGTTTGCTTATAAACTTGAGGGACGGGGCGTTGAAAACAAAACTGCTAGAATCAATTATGCTTTTCCAGAGGGAATTTCTCGCGACAAATACGCATCAACTTTTGCGATTGATAACGGAAAAACAATTTCAGTTGGCAAAAACTTCTATTCAAACGGCGTGGATTTGGGAACTGGCACAACATCAACTTGGACTCTAATAATTCCAGCAAACGATTCAGTTGCCGATGCTTTTGCCGAGCTTTACAACGCCACAATAAAAAACTGTATTGTTACAAGCCCAGGTGAAGCTTGGCTTTCCACAGAAAACTGTACTGATGGTGGAAATAACGAAAATGTTGCTTTTTCAAAAGCAGTTTTTGCAAATGTTAGAACGATTTCTGACTCTGTAATCGAAGTTAGCTTTGTTGATGGTAATTCTTCTAAAGAACCAAAACCTTCTATAAAAATCGAAAACTCTTGCAACGAAATTTCTACTTTGTTTGAAAATTTTAGATTTAATATTTCATCAGAGCTTCCAGAAGGTGTTGCGTTTTCCGGCATTTATGCAAACCTAGAGTGTACAGAAGACACAGATGATAAAGGCGATTTATCAACATTTTATTTGAAATATAATATTCCAACGGATGGCTCTACTGATTATCGCTGGAACACTGATGCAACAGGCGACTCAGTAGGTTCTACCGATAGTACAGATACTTCGGGCGTTCACAAAGAAGTTGTGCCAAATATTGGATTAGTTCGTGCTTTGTCTGCTTCTTACGTTGGGCTTCGTGATGAGCACAAAAATCGTCTTGTTTCAGTGGGAACAGGAACAACTGGCGCCGAACCACTTTACGAAGATACAATCGACAATGCGCCACCAGCCTTAATCGCGGTTTCTATCGGGCAAGAACAACACGAAACCGATTCCGATGCTCAACATCACTATGATTCTCACAACTTTATCGAATGGCGATTTTCTGAACCAATGGATTTTGGTTTTCGTGACAAAACCGAGAATATTCTCGCAACTGATGATTTTGGAACTATCACAAACAAAGAAAAAGGTTTTGAAATCGCGGGACTTGGAGAATTTTCAAGCGGAAAACTTGTTTTGGGCTCAAAATCAGCTGAAAAAGAGATAAACGCATTTTATTATTATGATGAAAAAAAAGATGACGACAAATTAGTAAAAACTCGACTTCGTTTATCTATTGCGGGCTATGTGGATGAAGAAAATCCTGTAACTTTCAACGGAGAAAACTATAAAAACTGGTTAGGCTTTATCGACGGAAGTAAATCTGAAAATCCGTCTGGGGAATCTGAAAGTCCTTTTGGAACTTTCTCTATAGAAAATTTGGAGGCATTAAAAGGAGATGATGGATATAATTGCACAATTTCCCAAGAACAGCCTTTTGTTGTAAACGAAATTTTATTATCCATGAATGATGCGCAAAAAGCTGTCACAACTTACGGATCTTGGGATATTGACCCTCCTAAAGTTGCAAATTATGCACGGGAGGGATTTATTTCCAATTCTAGTCAAGAACTTATTGCAGTGGATTTTTCATATTCAAACAAGGCAGAGGGAATCCAAATCCACATTTTAGATAACTCACTTTATAATCCAACTGAAGAAAGTGAAAGTTTTGAAAACTTGGCTTGGAAAACTGGACGGGGCTGGAAAGTTGATGGAGAATTGATAACTCCATCACCGATACCACTTGATACAAAGGGTGGTAGCCGAATGACTGGCGAAAATCAAACTTCTGGCGGACTTCGATTATCTTCTATTGATATAGACTCTTTCTCTTGTGAAAATCTCACAACAGGGGAAATAAGCACATTTAACGAATTTTCTCAAACAACCATAAATGAAGCTTTTTTTGGAAAATCAGGAGAAAATCAATTTGATGTTCCATATCTTGCTTTGAAATTTGAGAAGATAACTGAAAATCAGTTTTTGAATCACAATTATCAGTTGTCTTATAGCCGAAAAGATGAAAATGGAAATGTCCGCGGATTTATCACCGATTTGGCTGGAAATCTGTTAGAGGATTTCGTTGTGACATCTCCAGATAAAAATCCGCCAGATTTCTTGCTTTCTGTAGGTGGCGTTGGTAAAGACAAACTTTTTATCATTTTTTCAAAACCTCTTGATTGGAAAATTGGCGAAACCGCAGACGAAGGCAAACTTCGCCGAATCGTAAAATCTTTGAGTATTTTTAGCAAAGATGATGTAGATACTGGCTTGATTGATTTTGAAAAAGGGTCTCGCGCAAGAATCTTGACTGAAACTGATAAATCAACAGGTGTAGAAATCTCTCTAACTCGGCAAGTTTCTTACGAAGAAATAAAAAGCTTATACATTGGTGTAAACGTTTTCGAATCTGGTGCACTAGACTCTGACGGCGACAAAGCAGGTCTTGATCCAATTTATGGAATCCCGGGTAACTTTTCCATGCTTTACGATATGTTTGAAAATCCGATTTCTGCTACATCAAAGCATATTTTTACGGATTTTGCAGTGAACGCACTTGATGTTTTGTATGCTTATGACGGCAGAAACGAAGAAACTGCAATCGCTGGGCAAGGTGTTCTTGGGGGAAATCAGTGGTTGATTACAGATTTCTCAGAAACTCCAAATCCACAAAATAGAGTTTTGGCAGATAAAGATATCACCATTTTTGCAACAATAAAGGACGAAGTTGAAAACAAAGAAAACCAAGATATTTTCTCTATGATTGCAGATATTTCTCCAAACAAAAATGCAACTGGAAAAGATTTTGAAGTTTACACAGCCCTAAATCCTCGGCTTTGGTTTGCAGATTCTATCAAGTTCTATGATTTAGAAACAAATAATTCGACCCTATCAGAAAATTTTGTCACAGATAAATTGATTTTAGAAGATGGAAAGATTGTTGGCAAAATAGAAGCTGAGATTTCTGGCGAAAGAAACCAAAACTTCAATTATGTGATTCCAAACGACGTAAACAACGAGGAAAGCTTGAACTGGGATTCTGGTTCAGAAATCCAATTTGTGTTTAAAATCTACGATGCAGATGGAAAAGCGATTTGGGTTGATGGGGACGTAAATGGTGAAATCGTCAAAACTCCAGGAAGTTCTGACCATCCACTTTATGCAGTGCGATTAAAAGATGAAAGCGATTTAAGTTCTATTGATTTGTGGTCTCTAAATATTCAGGATATTTTGCAACAAAAGGGCGGAGTAACAATTCTCAACAACGTGATAGATTCTTCAAATGATGAAAAAACTGTTGTGGAAGTTGATGTTACAACTTCTGGAAATGTAACTGTGCAAGTTTTGACTTTGGACGGAAATGTTGTAAAAGTTTTACAGCGCGGGCGTGTAGAAACTGGAAAATATTACTATCATTGGGATGGAAAAAATAAGGCAGGAGATTCTGTGGCTCGGGGAATGTATTTTATCCGAGTTGTAGGTCCAAATCTTGATGAAACCCGAAAAGTGATGGTAGTTATTAATTAAGAATTAAGAATTAAGAATTAAGAATTAGGAATTAAGAATTAAGAATTAAGAATTAGGAATTAAGAATTTGGAATTAGGAGTTATGAATGCAGAATTTATTATTCTAAATTCTACATTCATAATTCTACATTATCATAGG
>JAZQUR010000046.1:0-16228 GCA_045631425.1 Treponemataceae bacterium
AAGTTGCAATTTTTTATGGACGTTTTTTGATTTTAGACTATATTATTTTGTGAGAGGAGAAAATTGGTTGCAACTTTTTTATGGAGTCGCGTTGACGACGGAACCCTGGAAAGCCGGAACAAACTGTATTAGGTTGCTCCATAAATATTATAAATTACTGATATTTGATAAATTTTTGTTTTGAAAGTAATTTATTTGGGATTATAATGAGATATCTATGGAGGAATTATGAAGAAAATATTTGTTGTTTGTTGTATATTCTTCGCAGTTTTTGGATTGTTTTCATGTGATTTACGTGATGCTATTGTGGGGCCACTAGATACATGGTGTATGCGTACTATAACAATTCAAGGATGTGATGTTGACTGTTATTTGATTTTTACAGAAAATGGTTATTCTAATGCAAAGTTAAATGCAGAACGTTTTCCAGATGGCATTGCTCCTGGATTAACAATTGTATTAAATCCTGTGAACGATGGTGTTATTGGTGACTTGACCTCAAATTGTTATACAGTTAAGCAATTTCCAATAGGGACTTCTGTTGAAGGTGTAGAAGAAGGTACAACAAAAGAATTTAAAGTAAATAATAATTTGTGGAATCTTATTTGGGGATTGAATTCTACAACATTTAAAGCTAATGGTCCAAGTGAAAATCCTCCAAGTATTTTGAGAACTGAAGGAAACTTAGAATTCTTGGAAAATGTAAAAGATTTATCTTGGAAAGATGTTCTTATTGCTTTTATTCAGGGAATTTAATTTTATTAATTTTCGTTAAATTTAGAAAGGTGATTTTGCATTTTTTTTAATATGTAAAATCACCTTTTTTTATAGGCGTATGTAGAATATTAAAAATCAAATTCTAAAAAGTCACTTTTTATTTTTTCTTGTGGGAATGTTGCGAGAAATTTAAATATTTCATCATTGTTGTGCATAATTTTGTTTTCAGCACAGAATTGATGAAATATTTTTTGAAGTTTATCATTATGTGGACTGTTACATGCGTATGCATCGCGGAAATATTTGTTGTATGTGGTGAAAAGTCCTTGACCCGGAAAGTTTTTTTCTAGCTTTTGATAGAAATATTCACGGTTGCCTTCTCGCAGTGTTAATCCAAATCCAAAGTTTATGATGCCTTTTACTCCGAATTGTTTACATGCTTGTAAAATTTGCATAAGGTTTTCTTCTGTGTCGTTGATAAATGGTAAAATCGGACAAAGCCACACCACAGTTGGAATATCACGTTTATGCATTTCTTCGAGGATTTTTAGTCGTTCGCTTGTTGGGCAGACCTTTTCTTCCAATTTTCGACAAAGTTCATCATCAAATGTGGTGAGGGTAACTTGAACAACGGTTTTTGCTTTATTATTAATTCGTTCTAGAATATCAATATCACGAAGAATTAGGTTACTTTTGGTTAAAATTGAAACGCCAAATCCGTGTTTTTCGATTATTTCGAGGCTTCTTTTAGTATATTCTAGCTTTTTTTCGGATATTGTGTATGGATCGGTCATTGAGCCGGTTCCTATCATTTCTTTTTGCTTTTTTCGTTTGAGGGATTGATCTAATAATTCTAGAGCGTTTTCTTTTACTTCGATATCATCAAAGTTATGGTCGATTCTGTAACATTTGCTTCGGGAATCGCAGTATATACATCCGTGTTCGCAGCCGCGGAAAAGGTTAATTCCGTTGTTTTGTGATAAAATTGATTTTACAGTTTTAAAGTGCATAACTAATTATACATTAATACTGGGTTTTGGGGGATAAAATACTTTTATTTTTAGGACATAATTGATAATATATCTCGTATTATGAATGATTTTTGGAAGGAAAATATGAAAAAAAATATATTGATTGCTTTTAGTTTTGTTTTGATATTAATGTTTTGTTTTGTGGGTTGTTCAAAAAAAAATGAAATTGAAGATTTAGAAGTTCAGGTTGATGAAGTAGTTGAATTATCGCCTGAAGAAATCGCTTTAGAAAAGTATAAGTTTGCAATAGATGAATATGTGAATTCTCTTTCTATAGAAGAAAAAATTGGTCAAATGTTTTTGGTAACCATTGGTGGAACTGAGTTTTATGATTCTTATTATGATTTAGAGACTTTTATTGCGCCAGGTGGATATTTGCTTTTTGCATATAATTTTAATGATGGGGCGCAAACTATAAAGTTTACATCTGATATTGAAAATTGGTATGCAAAAAATAATTTGATAAAACCATATTTTTCTGTGGATCAAGAGGGTGGGCTTGTAAATCGTCTTAGAACAGTGTCAGCTCCGCTTCCTTCTGCTTTTTCTGTGGCAAAATTTTTATCAAATGATAAAGCTAAAACTCTTTATGATTTTGCTGGAAAACAAATATCTGAATTGGGAATTCATGTGAACTTAGGGCCTGTAGTTGAAGTTCTTACTGATGAAAATGCAGCATTTTTAGATACTAGAAGCTTTGGTGATATGGAGAAAGTTCTAGAATATTCGGATATTTTTGTTGATTCAATGTTGGAAAATGGAGTTTACCCTGTGGTAAAACATTTTCCTGGAAATAATGCTGATGATCCTCATTACGGATTGCCCGTTATAGATTTTGACTATGAAAAAATTGAGTCTTTGTTGTTTAAGCCATTTATGGAATTGCAAAGGAAGGATGAAGTTGGGGTTTTGGTTGCTCACTCTGTTTTGTCAAATATGTTTACAGAAGATGCTATACCAGCATGTTTGTCTAAAAAAATAGTAACAGATGTTCTGAAAAATCAACTTGGTTATGATGGACTTATTTTTTCTGATGATTTACTAATGTCAGCTTTACAAAATAATGGATATGATTCTATTTCGGCGATTTCTATGGCAATTAAGGCTGGAATAAATGTATTGATGATTTCACAAAAGGAATATTTGGGATTTATTGATGAAATAAAGATTTTGTATGAAACTGATGAAGAAATAAAAGTTAAAGTAGATGAATCTGTAAAGAAAATAATTGATTTTAAGATTGATTACGGTCTTATCGAATATGTTGATGAAAAAATTTCTTTGCCAAACCCATATTCCAACGAGGAATTGTTAGAATATCAAAATGCAAAATATAACTCTTTTATGAAAACTTATGAAGAGGCAGCAAATTTTTATCATACATATTGGGGATAAAATTTCACTATATAATCTAAAATTCTCATTTTATTTTTTCTATTTTGTGATATAGTAAAAAATAAAGGACGTGTATGAGTAGATTTGAGAATTATGAAGAGTTTTTTGAGCAAAACGTTATTAATATAAACAAAATTTGTGGAAAAATTATTATATCAGTACTAATTGTTCCTATACTTTTGACCTTGTGCGTAAAAGTAGGTTTTTTTACAATGCCATTAGATTGGCTATTGTTATTTACGTTAATCCTTATTCCTTATGCGATTTTACAAAATCTATTGATACGATATTGTAAAAATCAATTATTAAATACATACGTAACTTTGTTTGGATTAGAAATTTTAGTTGCGTTTTTGGGCTCAAATGGATATGTAAACATCTATATTTCTTGTGCATTGATTCCTGTAATTAGTTGTTTGTACTTTAACCCAAAACTTACTGGTGTTGTTACTGTTTTTAGTTATTTTGGATTGTTGGTTTCTCTTTGGTTTAAAAGTCAAACGGCCTATCTGAATCTTATAGATTCTCCAAGTCCATTTGCATATTTTATTGCCTATGGTGCTGGTTTTACTATTGAATATATTTTTGTGTTTATGCTGACAAATGTAATTACAAAAAGGTGTCAAGAAACATTAGAAGATGTTTATTCATCAAATAAGCATATAAAGAATGTTCAGCGAAAAATTATCCGAAGTTTTGCTAATCTTGTTGAAAGTCGGGATAGTTTTACTGGGGAACATATTAAGAGAACTACAAAATATGTGGAGTTGATTGCTAGAGAGCTTTTATCAAAAGGGATTTATGCAAACGATTTAACAGAAAAAAATATTGAGTTATTTGTTAATGCGGCTCCGCTCCATGATTTGGGAAAAATTCATGTTCCTGATTATATTTTGTGTAAGCCTTCAAAATTTACTCCAGAAGAATACGAAATGATGAAAGTCCATCCTTATGAAGGGGTGAAACTTATTGAGGAAAATCTTACTGGCGTAGAAGAACCTGAGTATATTGAATGTGCAAAAATAATGTCTTTATATCACCATGAAAAATGGGATGGGACTGGATATCCAAATGGTGTGAAGGGAATTGATATTCCTTTATGTGCTAGAATAATGGCTGCGGCTGATGTTTTAGATGCTTTGTTAAGTAAACGTCAGTACAAGGAAGCAATGACTATTGAAAAAACAATGGATATTTTTATGGAATCTCGTGGAACACATTTTGAACCTTGTATTGTAGATGCCATAATAAGATGTAAAGATAAAATTTTGAAAATCGCTAACAATTAAAATGAGAAAATAATGGAAAACGAAGTAAAATATAAATCTCCTGAGGAACGTGTAATTTTTTGTGATGAAAATTTTGCAATCGTAAACAAAATTTGCGGAGAAGTTTGTTCTTTTGAGGAAGGAAAGGGCGAAAATCAAGAAGGGTATTTGCCAAGAATTTTTGAAAAAGTGATTTCGGAAAAAATCGGGAAAACTCCAGAAGTTATTGAATGTGTAAATCGCATTGATAAACCTGTTTCTGGCTTGGTGATTTTGGCGCTTACAAAGCAGGCAAATGGGGAACTGGGAACTCAACTGAAGCTTCACAAAATCAAAAAACAATATTACGCCATTGTGGAAGGCTGTTTTAAAACTTTTCCTACAGACAAAGAGCCTTGTTTTTTACGTCACGAAATGTGTTTTAATCCTCAAACTCAAAAAGCTTACGTGAAAAAGCAAAATCAGAAAAAACAAGGACAAAAATCAAAGGATTTTGAGTATAAGTTGGCAGAGTTGTATTATAAGGTTATCGGCACTGGAGAAAGATATTCATTTTTGGAAGTGGAATTGATAACTGGACGAACTCACCAAATTCGGTGTCAGCTTAGCGAAAATAAAATGCCGATAAAGGGCGATTTGAAATATGGTGCAAAGCGTAGTGAAAAAATGGGTGGAATCCGTTTGCATGCTGGAAAAATTGCATTATTTCATCCTGTAACAAAAAAATATTTAGAATTTGAAGCAGATTTCCCATACGAAGACAATTTGTGGAAAGCTGTGAAATATGTTATGAAAAAAGGTGAAATAAATGGCTAAGCAAAAAGATAAAAAATCTGGAAAAGAATTGTTTTACGAGTATTACTCAGAATTATATGGAAATCGTTTTGATGAATTGGTAAAATCCTTGTTTCTTGAGCCAGTATATTTTACATATCAATTTAACAGTGAAAGCAAAGAATATTTTCTTGATTCAGGGAGCGTGTTAGCTGGGCTATGTTTACCAGTTGAAAATGCTGAAAATATTCTTGATATGTGTGCTGCTCCCGGCGGGAAAACGTTAGTTATTGCGAAAAATATGAATGAAAATGCAAGGCTTACATCCAATGAATATTCAAAAGATAGATATATTCGCTTAAAAAATGTGATTGAGGAACATTTGCCAGAAGATGTTGCAAGTCGGATAAAGCCAACTTGTTTTGATGGCGCAACTTGGTGTAAGTACAATGGGGAAATATACGACGCTGTTTTGCTTGATGCACCATGTTCTTCTGAACGCCATGTGTTAAACGATGAGAAATATCTTGCTCAGTGGACGCCTTCACGGGTAAAAAGTTTAGCTATAAAACAATGGGCATTGCTTAGTTCTGGTTTTCGAGTGTTAAAGCAAGAGGGATATTTGCTTTATTCTACTTGTGCTCTTGCCACAGATGAAAATGATGGTGTGATTGAAAAATTGCTTAAAAAGTTTCCCAATGCAAAAATCCATGAAATTGATTTCCAGGGGATTTACGAAATGTATCCAAATCTTCCTGTGGCAGAAAAAACAAAATACGGTTATCACGTTATGCCAGATAAAACAAATGGAGCTGGACCCTTGTATTTTTGTTTAGTTCAAAAACAATAAAATAAGTTGATATAAAATATCATTTTCTAGACGGTTAGAATTATTTCTGATATTATTTAATTCACGAGGTTATATGGCAGAATTAATTTCTAGAGAACAAAAACTTCAGCGTATTATTGAAATTGAGCACCTTTTAAATGATGTAGAGGACCTTGATGTTTTGCTTGAAAGAATTTTAACTGAATCAAGGGAAATCGTTCATGCAGATGCTGGGTCTATTTATGTTATAGAACAAGATAATTTAAAAATTCGCTATGCGCAAAATAATACTCATCAAAAAAATATTGCGCCTGGTCAAAAATTGCCTTTTCAGTCTTTTTCATTTCCAATTAATGAAAAATCAATGTGTGGATATTGTGTTTTGACCCATGAAATTGTAAATGAGCCTGATGTTTATGCAATTTCCCCAGATAAGAAATATTCATTTAACAAAACTTCTGATGAAGTTACAGGATACCGTTCAAAGTCAATTATTGCGATTCCACTTATAAATGCCTATGGCTCTGTTTTGGGAGTTTTGCAAATTATCAATCCACAGGATGATAATGGAAATATTATCCCATTTGATGATGATGCAATTTTGTTTTTGCAACACTTTGCCACTAGTGCTACACAAGCTCTTGAACGTGCATACCTTATTCGTGAGATGGTTATGCGCATGATTGAGATGGCCAGATTTCGCGATCCTAAGGAAACGGGAGCTCACGTAAACCGTGTAGCAAGTTATTCTGTGGCAATTTATGATAGCTGGGCTTATCGTCATGGTGTGCCACAAAATGAAGCAGAAAAATTCAGAGATGCTTTGCGTATTGCGGCTATGCTTCATGACGTTGGAAAGGTTGGAATATCTGACTTGATTCTAAAAAAGCCAGGGAAATTTACACCAGAAGAATTTGCTATTGTAAAAGGACATACTTATATCGGGGCTTCTTTGTTTAAGAATAAGAAATCTTCTTTTGATAGTATGGCTATGGATGTGGTTTTACATCACCATCAGCGTTGGGATGGAACTGGTTATCCTGGAAAAGTTGATTTATCACTTGTTGATGTGGAAAATCCGCAGCAAATTCAAGCTGAGCCAATTTCTGGAGAAGATATTCCACTTGAGGCTAGAATTGTTGCTATTGCTGATGTTTTTGATGCTTTGTCATCTCAGCGTGTTTATAAAGCAGCTTGGAAAGAAGAAGATGTTTTTGAGGAGATAAAGGCTCAGCGCGGACGTCAATTTGATCCAGAAATCGTGGATATTTTCTTTGAATTAATTCCGCAGATTCGGGCAATACAAAAAACTTGGCCAGATGTTTAGATATGAAAAAAGCGAAACTTCGGTGTTTGAAGTTTCGCTTTTTTTAGGTTCTACATTATTTATGGAATCTATTAAAAGTATAATTTAAGAAAATCAGCCCAACAAGTGTCTTTTCCAAAATCTAAATCAGTTTGGTAAAAACTAGGAGTTTTTCCATCTACATAATTTAAGTATGAGCCTGAAATTTCTGCACCAGAAATTGTCATGCCATAAGGTCTATTTTCGCCGTAATACAAAGAGTTGTCAGCTTTTGAATCGTCTATGGCTGGACTTACGCCACCATTTTGCTTTTTTGAAGGACCTTCTCTCCAAGTAAAGATAATTGCATTTGAAAGTGCATCTATAACAGCTTTTGATTTTTGTTGAAGATTTTCTTTGTGTGTATCACTTGTTTTTTCACTAGCACTGTAAATATTTGATGCAAAAAATCCAATATCATGAAGCCAAGTGAAAGTACCTTGATAAATAAGTTTGTTTATTTCTGTATAAGATTTGTAATCAATAAGTGGCTTGAAATTAAGATTTATACCTTTGTTATTTGTAATGATATATTTTGCTAAGTCGTTTATGTTATCTTTAACATTTTCAATTTGTGATAAATCGATTAGAGAAAGGGTCATTGCTCCCATATATTGAAATTTTGCTAAGTCTACGGGATTTTGGGATAGATTGTTGATTTTTATATAATCTTTCCAATATGCTATTTCGTTTTCCCAATATGAAAGCCAAGTCGGGTCATATTTGGTTATGGTTTCTGTATAGAATTTTTTGAAATCGTTGATAATTCCAATACCGATAGTTTTTGCATCGGCTGTATTTGTAAAATGATCGAGGATTGCTGTGTAATCATTTCCGTAGGAAGGAACGAGATTTGCAGAACTAACTAAATATTTTGCATAATTTCTAAATTGATAAGAGTCTTCGATGGATGCACCAAGACAAATATCAAAGATTAACATATCAAGTTGGTTATATATTCCATATCCTGCTTCAGTTAGGGCTGTTGAAACGTCTTTGGTTTTTAGGAAAACATCTTTCATGCTACTTTCTGAAAAATCCCAGCATAAGGCCCGTCGAAGTGATGTTCCTGTTACAGAACGTGGGCCGCCACCATGATTTGCAAACTGTAAAATCTTGTGATCTGCGTCATAGTATTTATCAACCCACTTCAAAAAATTTGATAAAGTGTTTTTATCGCCCATGTTTGCTTCTGCAATTTCTGTTTTTGGGTCATAATTTAGCCAGTTATTATTTTGCGAATAGGCTGTGGCGGTTAAATCTTTTGTGTTTGAGCAAAGTTTTTTTACATTGATATTGAAATCAGGTCCTAATTCGAGAATTTGAGTTGATGGCATTCCAATAGTTGACCCTGTGATTTTGTAACCATCCCAAAGTGCAACAACTTTTACAATAGGCTTTTCCCCTGATTTTTCTTCATGTTTTCGTAGTGCGTCTTCTATTTCGTTTAAGTCTGTGTAAAGAGCATCGTGTAAATCATTGTCACCATCTACATACATGATTATAAGCCAATCACAGCTTTGTTTTGTGTAGGATTTTACAACTTGTACAGGGTCTGGAGTTCGCCCTAGCTGTTGATTTTGGGGTTTCTCTTGTGGATTTTCTGGTTGACTATAAAAGTCACAATTTGTAAAGCAAAAAATAGATACAAAGATAAAAAATAATAATATTGATTTTTTCATTTTTTCACCGTTGGGTTATTTTTTTTAGTATACACAAAATATGATTAAACGTCATTTACTAGAGTCGTTTTTTTTGTTTATTTTTCTAGAAAAGCCATAATTTCCAAGTCTTTTGGAGATGGATGATAGTTTCCTTTAGGTTCAAAATAGAGTTTCCAACTGTTGAGGTTTTCTTCTTTTTCTAGAATCGGGATAAAATCCGGTTGATTTTTGCAATGCTCTAGAATGAACCAACTTTGGAGATAAATGAAATCCTCTCCGATGGTGTATCTGTCGCGTTTTGTAAGTGGCGATTCGATTGTGAACTTTCTGATAAAGGTGTCTTGATTTTCGGATTGCTGGTTTAGTTCCATAACAGCTTTGTGTAAATTGTATGCTGATATAATGTTTGCTTTATCTTTTTCAAGTTGTGTGGCGATAGCAGAGCCTCTTCCAAAAACTTCCTGTGGTGATAAAAATTTTTTGTAGGTTTCTGTAGCTATTTTTTCTAGTTGTTCTTTTGAAGGCTCTAGTTTTTCGTATTGTGGCTTTTCTTCTTTTCGGAGAAAATCTGGTTCTATACCGCCATATTTTTTGAAGCGTTTTATCTTTTTTGTGAAATCGGTAATTATTTTTGTTCGGCTAAGCTTGTTTTCCATATTATTATTATACTTCTAGTTTGTGATAAAGGCAATTTTTGGGGGATAGTTGTTGGGTGATGTGTTGAAAATATGAAATCAAAATTCCCACATTCTTAATTCTTAATTCTGAATTAATCCTACGCCAGATTGTAGGGGCGCGTAGCGTTCGGGACGGTGACGTCTCGAATGGAGCCTTTGGCGAAACCCCGAAAAGCTGGACTCACGTGAGGTATCGGGTTCGTCCTAAATATTATAAAAAATCTAAAGTCGTTTTTTTATTTTCCGATAATTCTATTATAGACTTCAAATTGGTGGGACTTTTAGGGGGAAATATGATTCGAGGTTGGTATACTGGAGCTTCAGGAATGAATGCTCAGCAAGCACGTTTAGATGCAATTTCTAACAATCTTGCAAATGTGGACACTACTGGTTACAAAAAAGATGTGGCAGTGAGCAAGAGTTTTTCTGAACTTTTGCTTCGTCGTATGAATGATGACGGTGTGATTACAAATAATCTTGGCTCTTATGATGTGGCGCCTGTTATTGGGAAGCTTGGTCTTGGGGTTGAAACTAACGAGCTTTATACTATTTTTGAACAAGGCTCTTTTAAGGAAACTGGCACTTTTACTGATATGGCCCTTAGTGGTGAGGGATTTTTTGCGGTTTCTACTCCAAATGGTGAACGTTACACTCGTAATGGTAATTTTATGGTAGGCAAGGAAGGTTATCTTGAAACTAAGGATGGGTATCCGATTCTTGGTGAAAATGGTTATATTAATGTGGCTGACACAAGATTTACTGTTAGTCCAGACGGCGTGATTTCTGATGAAAACGGAAATGAGGTTAATCGTTTTAAAATCGTAAGATTTGATAATGAGCGTTATTTGAATAAAATGGGCTCTAGTCTTTACAATACTAATGATATTGCAGGAGATGCTTATATCGCAGAGGGAAATGAGCGTCCAACTTTGGTTCAAAGTTATTTGGAATCTTCTAATGTAAATGTTGTAAATGAAATGGTTCAGATGATTGAAGTGAACAGAGCTTATGAAGCGAACCAAAAAACTATTCAGGCTGAAGATTCTATGATGAGTACTTTGTGGTCTAGGGTTGCTGTTAAGGCTTAATTTTTAGTGAAGTGAGGATTTTAAGATGGTAAGAAGTTTATGGACTGCTGCAACTGGTATGAATGGTCAGCAAAATAGTATTGATGTAATTTCTAACAACCTTTCAAATGTAAATACAACTGGATATAAGCAACAACGTTCAGAATTTGAGGATTTGCTTTATCAAAATATTAAACTTGCGGGAACTCCTGCAACTGAGGACACTGTAACTCCTGTTGGTATGCAAATGGGTACTGGTGTGAAGGTGGCTGCAACTCAGCGGATTTTCACTCAGGGAAATCTTCAGGCAACTGATGTGGCAACTGATATTGCTATTAATGGTGAAGGATTTTTCCGTGTTCAGCAATATGACGGAAGTTATGCTTATACTCGGGACGGTTCTTTTAAGATTGATTCTAATGGTCAGCTTGTAAACTCTAATGGGCTTCGAGTTATGCCAGAAATTATTATGCCAGAAAACTTCGAGATTAACACTTTGACTATCAGTAATGATGGGCGTGTTTCTGTAAAGGTTGCTGGAAATGATGATCCTCTTGATGTTGGTCAGTTGGAGATTTATCGCTTTGCAAATCCTGCGGGGCTTACTTCTGAAGGTGCAAATCTTTTTACTGTAAGTAACGCTTCTGGAGAAGCAATGGCTAGTCGTCCGGGGCTTGATGGGGCAGGGACTACAAAGCAAAGATTTTTGGAAGCATCTAACGTTTCTGTTGTAAACGAGATGGTTCAAATGATTGTTGCTCAACGCGCTTATGAGTTTAACTCAAAGGCTATCCAAACAAGTGATGCAATGCTTCAAACAGCTACTAGCTTGAAACGATAGTCAGTTTTGGTAAATTTTTAGATAATAAAAAAGCTGGTTTTTAGGCTGATTTTTGAACTTATTTTGAAAAAACATCAAAGTCTTTTGTTTAAGATTTTGATGTTTTTTTGTTTGTAGGTATAATTAGTTATGATGGTTGATTATGGAATTTAAGGAAATATTGCGCGATTTGCGAGTGAAGTCAAATTTAACACAAGAACAGTTAGCTGAAAAATTGTTCGTTTCTCGAGTAACTGTTTCAAAGTGGGAAACTGGACGTGGCTATCCAAATCTTGATTCTTTAAAACTAATATCAAAAATTTTTTCTGTTTCAATTGATGATTTGTTATCTACTGAACAGTTAATAGAAATATCTGATTCAAATACAAAAAAGCAGCGTTCTCAACTATGTTCAATTTTTTTTGGATGTATAGATTTTCTTGTAGGGATTTTATTATTTCTTCCAATTTTCGTTGATAAAGACGTAAGTGATATTGTTGTTGTAAACTCTCTTTTATCAGTAAGTTTTTCAAATCCAATTATTAGACTGAATTTGATTTCTTTCATAAGTGTTTTTAGTTTTTTTGGAGTAATTGAATTAGTTCTTCAAACCTTACAATGTCAATTTTGGATTAAAATAAAATTCTATCTATCTTTTGGATTTTCTTTTATATGTGAAATTTTATTGATTTTTACAAATCAACAATATCCAGCTTTCTTAATTTTGTTTTTTTCCGTAATAAAAATCTATATTTTCTTGAAGTTACGAAAAGTATCATTGATGTAAACAAAGATTTATTGTTTCGCCTTTGTTTTTATGGCATTTTTTACAAATCATAGGAGGCGAAATGCAATCTTTAATTAAAAGAAAATATCTATTTTTTGTGTATTTTCTAATTTTTCTAATCTTTACTCTAGTTGTAAAGTTTGTGGATGTTCAAGAAATTGGGCCAGAATGTTCTGTTGTTGGACTTGCTACAATCAACAATTTTTTTAAGAAGTTTTTAGGGCTCCATCTATTTTGGTATCACTTAACAGATTGGATGGGATTAATTCCTGTATTTTTATCCATCTTCTTTGGATTTTGTGGTTTGTTTCAATTTATAAAACGTAGAAGCCTTATTAAAGTTGATAAAATTATCATCAAACTTGGTTTTTTCTACATTCTTTTAATTTTTGTTTACCTGTTCTTTGAAAAGATGATAATAAATTATCGGCCTGTTATATTGGGAAGTAGTTTAGAAGCTTCTTATCCTTCTAGTCATACAATGATTTCACTATGTATTTTTGAAACAGGATTGATTGTTATAAATCAGTATATAAAAAATCAAAAATTATACAAAAGAATAAAAGTGATTTTTAGATTTTTTGAAATTACAATCGTTTTGGGGCGAATGTTTAGTGGAGTTCATTGGTTTACAGATATTATCGGAGGCGTTTTTCTATCTATTTGTTTGATAGAAGGCTTTAATAATGTAATGAACATTAGTTTTGAGAAAAATCCAAAATCTAAAAATTGATTATAAACTGTATCTTGCTCTAGAAGTTTCTGTTTCAAAAACCTCGATTGCATACAAAAGATTGGCTGCGTTTTTTGCCTTTTTTGCAATGATGGATTTTTCCACTTTTTCGTCATCTTTTAGAGTAGGGCAGTCTGCTTCTGTTTCTAATTCTTTTAATTGTTTTTTTAGTTGATTAAAAATCCAAAAAGCAATTCGCTCTGCACTTGGATTGTTCTTAAAAACTAATTCTCCATTTTCTGTTAAATCATTTAAGTTTGTGTGATCTAAAATCTTGCAAACGCTTCTGAGAGCGCCTTTCAAAATGCCGAAATCTAAAAGCATGCCGCCTTCGTCAAGTTCAGTTCCTTTTGCATGGGCGTACACTTTGTAATTGTGGCCGTGTAAGTTTTCACATTTCCCGTGATAGTCTTTTAAAAAATGAGCCGCTGCAAAATCGGCTTCTACTCTAACTTCAAACATGTGAAAAATATACCATAATTTTGAAATTAGTTGAAGTACGATATTTGAAACGGCTTCATGTTTCTAAAATCTTTGTGTTTTTTTATCATTCTAAGCAGATTTCCTGAATCTACATTGTTCACAAACAGCGCTATCTTTGTTCATACAGTTTGCGGCGTGATCTGAGCAAGTGCACTGGATATCAATTAGGTCGTAGCAAACGATGTCATCTAGGGAAACACTAAATAATCTTGATAATACTAAAAGGTTATCGATTGTTGGGGCACTTTTCCCACTTTCCCAAGCGTAAATTGCTTGTGGGTATTGGAACCCAAATATTTCTTGAATCTCGTGAACTGAGAATCGGTAAAATTGTCTTAAACTTTTGATTTTTTCGCCAGTCTTTTTTACGTCAATTACTGGCTTTAAGATATGCTTAATAGCCTCCATTGTTCTAATCTCCTTACATCAAAAAATCGTTGAACTTCGCCTAATAAATAATAAAGTCCTGCTTGCCATGATTTCGCGTTATTTACCATTGAATTTTTTAGAGCCACATAATGTTCGCATTTACAGTTTTTGACTAAATTTTCACAATTCAACGGTGTTGTATTTCCATTTGTAAAAATAGAATTGTTAATTCCGACAAAATTGTTGAGATTTCTAAACATTGAAGTCCTCCAAAAATAAGATAAATAATGCCAACGGCATATAGATTTTTTGTTTTGGGAAACCAAAACACATTGGGCCACTAACAGTGGAACTTTTGTTGATTATGAGTATACTGTAGTACAAAAAGAGTGTTTTGTCATTAAATTTGTAGTTTAAAATTGCATATTTTGGGAAATAATAGATATCTAAATGATAAAAATGCTGTGAAAAATAAGCAAGTTTTGCGAAAAGTGATTTTCGCATCTTGACTAAAATCCATATTTAGTGATATATTCTTTTTCGCAATATAATTCTGCGGGGATGGTGGAATTGGTAGACACGCCAGCTTGAGGTGCTGGTGGCGCGAGCTGTGCCTGTTCAAGTCAGGTTCTCCGCATAAAAAAAGAGAGTTTAACATTTGTTAAACTCTCTTTTTTTTACTCTACAATCTTTGCGATTGCTGTAATCTGTTTTTCGCGAGGCTCGCCAGCTGGATACCCGATTGCAGCACAACCGTATACCCCGTGATTTTCTGGAATGCCAAATTCTGTCAAAAGTTTTCTAACTTCCACATCATCATAACAATCTTTCACTTGATTTATCCAAACACAGCCTAGCCCCATACTTGATGCTGCTAGATAAATATTTTCCATTGCACAAGCGTTATCAACTTCTCTAAAACGACTTTCTTTGTCATTTGAAGTGATAATTAGCACTTTTGGACAATACATATTGTAGTTTTCATCTCTACCAATAGCTTTTCCAACAGTTTTTGCAAAGTTCAAAATCTTTTCTTGATTTACAATGGCTGTAAATTGCCAAGTTTGTTGATTCATGCCACTTGGAGCAGCTAAAGCACAATCTAAAAGTGTTTGAACAGTTGCTTTATCAATTTCTTGATTTGAAAAAGCTCTAATTGAACGGCGATTTAAAATCGATTTTATAGTTTCGTTCATATTATTATTCCTAATAAAAATTATTTTACTAAAGTGAATTTTTGTTCGCTAGTTGAACCACAGCTATGGCTTCCACATCCGTGATCGCCACAAGTGTGACCTTCTCCGTGCTCGTGATCGTGGTGATTACAGCGAACGTTTGGATTATATTCGAGAGTTCCTGCTACCAATGCTTTTGCAACTGCATCAGTTTCTCCAGTAACGCCACCAAAAATTTTGATTCCTTTTTCAGCTAAAGCAGTTTGAGCGCCACCGCCAATTCCACCACAAATTACAGAATCAACATGTTGTTCAGCCAAGAAATTAGCCAAAGCTCCGTGTCCGCTTCCATTTGTGTTTACAACTTCTTCTTTTACAATAACATCATTTTCAACATCGTAAATCTTGAATTCTTTTGAATGTCCAAAATGTTGAAAAACTTGTCCATTTTCGTGTGTAACTGCAATTCTCATAGATTTTGCTCCTTTAGAAATAAAAGTTTGATTTTCTTGATTATTTTCAATATCTAATTGATATTTACCGCCAACAATATTTAACGTTTTTCCATTTACAATGGAATCAGCAATTTTTTTTCGCGCTTCATTGTATATTTGGGTGATGGTAGTTCTTGCAACCCCCATAATCGAAGCACATTCGCACTGTTTTTTTTCTTCATAATCTAAAATACGGATAACTTCATATTCATCAATAGTTAGATTTACAGTGTCTTTTGGAGGAATCCCGTCTGCAAAAAATTTGCAAAATTCTGGTTCGTGAGAAACTTTTCTGCATTTTTTTGGACGTGCCATATATCCTCCTAAAATAATTTTTGACTTATGTCAGAAACTCTTATATTTTTACCGATTTTAACTTTTCTTTCAATATAAAACTAACAAAAAAAATGAAAAATCTTCAAAAAACTCTGGTATTTATGAAAATAAAGTCTAAAAAATTCAAAAAAATAAGGGAAAATCTAATCAAATATAGCCTTTTATTACCTAGATTTTGTGTTGCCAAAATGATGAAATTACTAATATCAATTTATTCAAAAAAATTTACTATTTTTCATTGAAATTTTAGTAATTTTTATATCA
>JAZQUR010000047.1:0-12547 GCA_045631425.1 Treponemataceae bacterium
CGAATTTCTGTGCAGTTATACTATAACTATCATTTGAATTTAAATAATGAGCTACAATTTCTGCTTTCTTTTTTAAAGTTAATTTAGACATAAAAAAAGTGTACCTCCAAAAATTGTCTCCAACTTTTGGGGTACACTTCATTGAAGGAAATTCAATTCTCGGGATTTTTTTTTGCTTTCTAACTGATAAATAAAAAAGCTAATGCAAGTGAACAGTCACAAAATCAGCAATTATCCACCTGCATTCATCAATTAATCTATTCTGATTTTTCTTCTTTACTAGCTTTTACAGGAATGATTAGATTTAAGAAGATACCAACCAAAGTTGCAAGAGCTACACCGCCAAGTTCGAAAGTGAAGTTCTTTCCAACAGCGAATTTTAATAGTCCGCCACCAATACCAATTACCATAATTACAGAAGAAATTGTAAGATTTCTCTTATCTTGATAATCAACACCACTTTCTACGATTGTGCGTAATCCACTAGAAGCAATCAATCCGTAAAGAAGCATTGAAATACCGCCCATAACAGGTCCTGGAATTGTTTGGATTAAAGCACCAAATTTTTGGAAGAATGATAAAATCAAAGCAAAAACAGCAGCACCCCCAATTACCCAAACAGAATAAACTTTTGTAATTGCCATAACACCGATATTTTCACCGTATGTTGTGTTTGGAGGTCCACCCCATGCAGCAGCCCAAGCAGTTGCAAGACCATCACCTAACAAAGTTCTGTGAAGTCCTGGGTCTTTGTAGAAATCTCTACCAACAACACGAGAAGTTACCATTGTATCACCTAAGTGTTCACAAATTGTTGCAAGAGAAACGATGATAAATGTGATAATTGCCACAAGATTGAATTTTGGAGCCAACCAGAAGTATGAGCCATCAGCAGCTTGTTGTAAGAAAGGAAGCCCAAACCATTTTGCTTCTGCAACTGGTGTAAAATCAATTAATTTATAAGCTGGGAAGAAACAGCCCATTATCAAAGTAAATAAATATCCACCCACAAGACCAATTAAAATTGAAATTGTGTTGAAAAATCCCTTTAAGAAAATACTTGCGATAATTGCAATTGCCAAAGTTACGATTGCAATAGAAAAGTAAACTAAAGAATAATTTCCAGCACCATCATACATTGCAGATTGCATAGCAGTTGGAGCAAGATTCAAACCGATAACGATGATTACAGAACCAATTACAACAGGTGGCAAAGCCTTATCAAGCCATTTTGTTCCAGCAATTTTTACGATTCCTGCAACAATAGCGTAAAAAATACCAGCACAAAGAGCACCACCTAAAGCGTATTGAATACCGTACTGTTGGCTAATTCCTGTTAAGGCTGGAATAAAAGCAAAAGAAGACCCCAAGAAGGCTGGAACCTTTGCACCTGTACAAAGAATATAAATCAATGTACCAGTTCCTGCTGTAAACAAAGCAGTTGAAGGGCTTAAGCCAGTTAAAAGTGGAACAAGAATTGTTGCTCCAAACATAGCAAACACGTGTTGGAAACTTAATGGAATCCAACGAGCCAAAGGTGGACGGTCATTTGGTCCAAAATACTGTGAACTCATTTTTTAGTTTTTCTCCTATAAGAATACTTTTTCAAGCAAATTTTGCTCAAATTGATTTATTATACCACAGGATATTTTAGATTCGCAAGATTTTTGATATAATAATATCAAATACATATTAAAAGTGTTCAAGTATTTTTTTTACAACTTGGGCTTAGACAAATTACCTAAAATATATCTGTCTACCCACGACACGCAGAAAGTCGTGTCTAACAGCAATCCCAATCATGTAAAAAACAGAACTCTAAAATTCCAAAACCAACATAATATGCCCAGAGTCCAGAGACCGGCAAGGTCTTTGGTCGTGCAAGGAAAGGTTGGGGTTTGGGGAAGGAAAAACTTCGCTTCGAAATAGATGGTTTTCCTTCCCCAAAAAGTTTACCAGCTTTTCAAAGCTGAAAAAGGAAAAATAATGGCACAACCAAAACTTTTTAGCATTATAGACAAAGCGATTTTTGATTATAAATTGATAGAAGAAGGCGACCGTATCCTTGTTGGAGCTTCTGGAGGAAAAGATTCCACAGCTTTAATCGAATATTTTGCGGCACGAAAAAAGCAAAACCGTGAAAACTTTGACTTTGCCTGTCTTCACGTGGAAACCGAAATTGGCTCTCCTCTATCACAAGGATTATTGGATTTATTTCACAAGTGGGATGTGGAGCCAATTATCATAAAGGTTGATGTTTTGGGAAGGCTAAAACCTGGAAAATCTATGAATTGTTGGTGGTGCTCAACTCAACGTCGCACAGAGCTAAACAATTACGCCATAGAAAAAGGCTTTAACAAAATTGCCCTAGGCCACCACCTAGACGACATTCTAGAAACTCTCCTTATGAATATGCTAAACAAAGGGGAACTTTCCACAATGCCACCTCGCCTAAAATACAACCAATATCCAGTTACAATAATTCGACCACTTTGCATGGCAGACGAGCAAACCATCATCCAACACGCAAATCAAGCTGGTTACATTTGTGACACTTGTACTTGCAATTATCAAGACAACTCTGGCAGAAAAAAAGCCCGTTCAAAACTCCAAGACTTAACCCAAGGAAGCCCACTGGAAAAACGACGGATTTTTGAGTCACTGAAAAATATTCGCACAGAATATTTGCCATAATCCACAAAAAAAAAGACCTGCCAAATATCAGTTTTCCATCAATTTAGCAAGTCTTTTTCTCAATCTATTTATTTTCAATTAATTTTTATTCGTCTTTTATCCAACCATGTTTGATGGCTTCTTGAATGTTGATTTCAAGCCACTTCCACAATTCTGGCATATTTTCCTTTACAACTGCAAGACGAGCTTCTACTTTTGTTCGGGAAACATTTCCCTCTTTCCAAGTGCAGCCTTCTGTAAGTGTGTTGTGTAAAAATGGCTGAACTCTATCCATACAGTTTGCATAAATAGAATCGGGAGTTTTCATTTCATCAAACTCTTCCCAAAGAGAACGAATCTCTGCGCCCTGTTCAGCTGGTAGTTGGGAGAAAAGTTTATCAGCGGCGGCAGCTTCATTTGCGGCCTTAGATTTGTTTGCTTCCACGTCAAAAGCAAATGTATCACCAGCATAAATCTCTATCAAATCATGGACAACTAGCATTTTCACAACTCTGCCAATATCAGGCTTTATTTTTACATGCTCAGAAAAAAGTAAAGCCATAACTGCAATGTGCCAAGAATGCTCTGCATCATTTTCACGGCGGGAACCGTCAATCAACATAGTTCGACGAAAAATTTGTGTCATTTTGTCGATTTCAGCCACGAACTTTAACTGTTGATCTAAGCGAAGATTTCCACATCCTACAAAACTTTCAATGCCCATAAAATCCTCCCGTATTTTACACTTTAATAGTTATTCGATATCTTTTTTTGCTGATTTTTTGTATTTAGTTTTGAAAATCGGATCTAACTTGTCCTCAAGATTGTACTTTTGAAATGCCCATTGTACGATTTTTTGGTACAAAAACATTCCCAAAAACAAAGCAACAACAATTATCACCATCAAACTAAGAGCAAAAGCTGTAATCATTGGTTCAGATGGCAATTTGATAAAAATAAATCCTGAAATCACTAGTAATGTTGAAGCAATTACTAAAAATAAAAGAACACTAACCAAAGTTCCACAAACAATAAATAAAATACTATTACCTTTTTTTGTCATTTTTTTTCCTTATTAATTTTCTTCAGATTTCTTTTTTTCTTCTTTCGAAACTTGATTTATCACAGAAATCACAAGCAAAATTGCACAAACCATTACAAATGAGTCTGCTACGTTGAAAGTTGGAAATCTTTCCATACCCAAAATGCCATAAAATTTTACATCAATAAAATCAACAACGCCTTGAGGACGGAAAATTCTATCGAAAATATTTCCAAATCCACCACCAAGAACGCCACAAATTAACCAACGCTGATAATAAGAGAAATCGTTACTTCTAAAGTAAATTACCAATGCAAAAATCAACACAACTAAAGGCATAAACGAAAGAAAAATTGCTCGAAGCGATGTTGAAAGATTGCTTCCCATGCTAAAAGCAGCACCAAGATTTCTCACGTGAACGATTCTCAAAAAATCACCCAAAAAGGAAAACTTGATTGTGTATAAAGGAATGTTTTTGATTACTAAAATCTTTGTAATTTGATCTAAAGCAAAAACAGCTACCATAAAAATAATTGGAATTAATTTATGGGCGATTGTTTCCTTAGTTTTAAATTCAACTTGTACAGTATCTGCTGTCATTTTTTTCCTCAATATTTTACATATTTGTTGGTGCATCAATAAATACACCTTGAATATCAGTTTCTTTATTTAATTTTTCCATAACTAGTGAAACGCCTACAGTTTCAGAATTGTAGTGACCACATGCAATTACAGAAATATTGTTTTCTTTGATAGGATGAAAAAGCTCGTGGCCAATTTCCCCAGTGATGTATAAATCCACATTTTCACTCATTGCTTGGTAAACTTCTTCCCCTGCCCCACCAGAAACGATAGCAACAGTTTCAATTTGCTTTTTACCAAAGTCCAAAATCATATTTGGTTTTTCATTTTCTTTGAAAAGGATTTTACAAATTTCATCGATTGTTTTTGGAGTTTTGAACTTGCCTTTCACTCCAATATCCATGCCACGCCAAATTCCAAAACCGGACAAATCTTCTAATCCGAGACGGAAAGCAAGTCCGTAGTTATTTCCAACAAGTTTATTTGCATCAAGTGGGATGTGACAAGCAAAAAGAGCCACATCATTTTTGATAAGTTTTGCTATGCGATTGTAGTGTCCACCTGTAACTGGCTCACTATTTACCCAAAAAAGCCCGTGATGAACAAAAAGAAGATCTGCATTTTCTGCAACAGCTTTGTCGATGGTTTCCTGACAAGCATCCACAGCGAAAGCAACTTTTTTTATTTGCTTAACATCAGGTTGGCTATTTTGAACTTGGACACCGTTTCGAGATGGATCAGCGCCAAAATCTTCCATATGTAAAAAATCATTAAAATATTTGCTTAATTCATTTAATGTCATAGTACTTTAATATAATGCGAAAAGCCATAAAAAGCAATATTGGGCGGGACAGCTTTGGAAAGCTGGGAAACTTTACGAGGGAAGAAAACCCTTTTTTTCGATGAAAAGGGCAAATTGCTACGAGTCTCGCAATTTGTCCTCGTGCACCCCTCTTTCCTAAAAAGACGACCAAAGGGTGTGCCCTTTGGAATCCCCGATAATTCTGGTTTTAGAGAGGGTTCCTTACGTGATTGGGATGGATTTCGGAAACGGCTGTTCCAGAGATTCTCTTGGTAGCTCTCGTATTTGGGTTTGATTTTAGGAACGACCTTACATGCGTTCCGTGTTTAGACAACGGATAAGTTTTTACAAAACATTTCAGCTGCTACAGTTGTTTTGGTTGTTGAGCCAGTGGTCGCAGTCGATGCAGCCGAATCAGTCTAAGAAAATACAGAGGTCAAATCAAAAAAAAATGCGGTCACTTTGGACCAGAAATCAGTGATAAAAAAACTATTGTGTCATTTTGATACTGTACAAACGGTCTTTTTTGACACAGTATATCATTTTTCCACACACAGCTTTCAAAATGATTATTTTCATACAAAATTTATCATTTTTTTTGAAATTTTTGTCCAACAAAAAAATATTTATCCTCAAAATATTATTTTTATCAAAATATTTTATACATACTTTTCTTTATATTACAACGAATTATATTATTTTATCAAAATATTTATAAAATTTTCCACAGATTTTTTAAAAGTTGGCACGCTGTTTGCATTAATGTTTTACGTAAAGCACAATGCTAAAAAACAGAGCAACAGCTCAAAAGCACGCTCTAAAAAAAATATTTTATAAGGTAGGTAAATAACCATGAGTACACTTTCAATTTTCAATCCAGATTTTTCTTCAGATTTGTTTGACTTTTTCAACGAAGCAGCAAATTATCGCCCAACAAGAAATGTAAATCTTCCTTCTGTGGATATTATCGAAACAAAAGACAACTACACTTTTGAAATGGAACTTTGCGGACTTTCTGAAAATGATGTTGAATTAAGCATCAAGGAAAGAGTTCTTACAGTTGAATCAAAGAAAAAAGAAACTGTGAACAACAAAGATGATAAAAAACTTTTGGAAAACAAAAGCGAAAACAAGGAAATGGAAAAACGATATTTGTTAAGTGAACGACGTAAATATTCTTTCAAACGTCAGTTTACTTTGCCACAAGATGTAGATGTAGAAAATGTTTCTGCAAACTTTATGAACGGACTTCTAACAATTTCTGTTCCAAAAAAGCCTGAAGCAGAATTAAAACATATCAAAATCAATGTTGCATAACATTATAATTTTCAAAAATCTTCTATAAAATAATACCAATAGCTTCTGCCTTAACTCCTCCTTTAAGCAGAAGCTATTTTTTTTGTGGGAACGATTGTCGGATAAAATCGATTCGTCAAAATTATTTGAAACTGACTTAAATTTTCCAAAACATCCTCATCTAGTGTTTTTTTACGAGGTTTCGCTATTTTTCAATCACACCTGAATAATCCAAAATCCCGCCGATTTCAATCACGTCAGAATATCCATAATCCACTAACTTCTGGCTTGCTTCCTTGCTGCGGCGGCCACTTCTACAATAAACATAAATCCGCTGATTTTTATTTGGCAAAAGTTTTTCAGCGTCAGCTTTTGTCATAAGTTCATTTGTAAACAAAACAGCCCCTGGAATATGACCAGCAGCAAATTCATCAGGACGGCGAACATCAAGCAAAATGTAATCGCTTGAATCTGCCATCATTTTTAGACCTTCGTCCATGGAAACAGATTTATAAGACAATTTGATATTTTCATTTTCAGACATTGTGATTTTTCCCCTTTCATCCACATTGATATTATAAACTTTTGTTTCAAGCGGCGCTTTTTCTTCCCAAGGACGTTTGTATTCCAAGGTCAAAACAGTGTTTCCAGTCGTAAGAGAGCTTACCGTAAAATAAAACAGAGAAGGAGCGCCCACCATTCCCTCTGCACCAAGATATTTTACATCCTTTGAAACTTCTACAATATTTTCATCTGATAAAACAGCTTCCCAAGTGTAGCCAGTAGATGGATTTCCCTTTAGTTCTATAGTTACAGAGTCTGATTTGAAAGATTTTTGGCTTGTGCAAGAGGACATAAAAATTGCTCCAAAAATTAAGGTGATTAGAAAAAGTGATTTTAGTTTGTTCATAGGGATAAAGATAATTTCTGTCTGCCTCATTCGTTTACTCTCCATTCGCCGCCTTTTGCCCCACCAATACGTTCTATTACATTTGCAGTTTTTAGTTTTTCAATGTGTTTTTGAATGGCACTTGGATTTATTTTTAGTTCATCACAAAGTTCTTTTCTTGAAATCTTAGGATTTTGCTTTATCAGTTCAAGAATCTTCAATGTTGTTCCTGACCACTTTTTCTGACCACCCGAACCGGTTTTCTGACTACCTTTTAAATCCTCGGCTTCAATAGAAGACTTATATTCTTCTACCTGTTTTTTTAGATTCTCAATATGATGCTCTAGCATAAAATCTAAAAATTCTTTTGAATTATCTGTTTCCTGACTTTCAGCAAGACTTTGAATATACTCCAACCTATTTTCTTTTTTTACTATTGAAGGAATTACACCAAATTCATATTGAATCATATTCATAATAAGCCGACTCATTCTTCCATTTCCGTCCGCCCAAGGATGAATTGATACTAATCGATAATGAACTTCAAAACTTAGTTCGTATATTTCTTTTAAATCAGTTTTAGAATCAATTTTTTCTCTTTCTCTATTGAGCCAATCACAAAAACTCTTTAGTTTTTCAGGTATTTTTTGCCATGCAAGATATGTTTTTCCACCACGCCCAGCACTTACATTTAATAATCGTAATTCCCCTTTTGCAGAAGAAAAACTTCCTGCCATTGTATTGTATACAGAACCAGTATTTTTCATCGAAATAGAAGAAAGATTACATAAAAGTTCTACTGTTATTTTTTCGTGATTATTTGCATATATAAAACTTTGTTCATAGGCTTTTTTCAAATCCAAGTTCATTAACTGTTCAGTTATAGGCTTATTTAAACTAATTCCTTCATCAAACAAAAGTTGATTTTCAATTTCTGTAACTGTTGAACCTTCAATTGCTGTTGAATGTGTGATAATTGAATATAAATAGAACTTTTCATAATCAAGTTGTTGATTAATTCCAAGAGAAAGATATTCATTTACGATGTCAGTTAATTTCTTATCCATTTGTGTTAAATATATCACATAATTACAATTTAGAGTAAAATACCAGTGTTTCCACAAAAAAACGCCCTCCCCATCAGGAGAAGAGCGTTTTCTGTTCACTTGTAACACATATTAAGAATCTTATCCTTCAAAATAATCACTATCAATACGTTTTATTTCAAAAATACGTACAGTACTAATTCCTACATTATGTTCTATCATAAGCATTGCAAGTTTTGCACCATCAATTAAAACAACTTTTCGATCCACACTAGAAGCATATTCTTCCGCTTCTTTAGTAAAAGAACTTGTAGTAATAAAAACTCCTTTAGAAGCTTTTTGACCGAGCAAAGCTCCTGCAAATTTTTGAATTTCAGGACGCCCCACAACACCTTTCCATCGTTTTGCTTGAACATATATTGTATCCAAGCCTAATTTGTCTTCTTTAATAATTCCATCTATTCCTTCATCTCCAGATTTACCAACAACTTGTGCAGCTTCAGAAAAAGAACCTCCATACCCCATATGAACAAGTAGGTCAACAACTAAATGTTCAAAAAACGAGGGGGAACATTCACTAATTTTTGAAAGCAAATCATCAACAAGATTTTCAGAAAGTTTTGCAAAACCATTTTCTAGCATTTCTTCTGGTGTTGCATCTACGGAAAGAGTTATATCTGGTTCAATTTCCTTTTCAATATGCTTCTCCCTAAAAGCTTTAAACTCATCAAACTGACCTAGATATTTAGTACTAATTTTATCAAGGTTTTCAGAAAGAACAGACTGACCTCTCTCTGTTATTTTAAAATAACCTCGTCTAGTATCTTCTAAAAGACCAGCCTTCTTCATATATGTACGGGCCCACCCAATTCTATTAGAAATAACATCTTGTGTTTTTGAAGGTAATAATTCTTCCCTTTCTTCTTTTGTAAGAACAAACTCATCAGAAAGATATTCCACAGCATCAGAAAATTTATGTTCATTATTATCAGCCGCATATTTTAATAAAGGAAGCATACATGTTTGATAATCAGGAATCATTATTTTTTCTCCTTAGAAAGAATCTGATATTAACTTATATTAAAAAATTTTATTTCTCAAATCTAGAAGTTGTAGTTGCAGTTTTTAGATTTATAAATAAACTGAGTGATTTATTATACCATAAACTGGCGTAAAAATAAAACACAAAAAAAACGCCCTCCCCATTTTGGAGAAGGCGTGTAGTTGTTACCATACCTTTATTCACCCGTGAACACCGTAGGTGTGAACAAAGACCTGTGGCAATAAACCTTATTTCATATTAATAATAGAAGAATCATAGTCTGCAGGTGGCACAAATCCCATTAAGTTCATCAATGTTGATGGCCAGCTTGAAATTCCCAAGCCTTCGTTTAGGTTGGCTGTATCATATTCCCCTTTGTATTCTGGGTCGTAGATGATTCCAGGAACTGGGTTTAAGCTGTGTGATGTTTTTGCTTTTGGCTCTCCGTCGCCACCTTTTTTAACGCTGCCGTCTTTTGCATGTTCGTACATATCGTCAGAGTTTCCGTGGTCTGCTGTTAAACAAAGAATACCACCAGCTTCTTCAACTGCTGCCTTCAATCTGCCAAGTTGTAAGTCCATTCCTTCCATAGAACAAACTACAGCATTGAAAACGCCTGTGTGTCCAACCATGTCACCATTTGGATAGTTCAAACGGATGTGGTCATATTTTCCAGATTTAATTGCTTCGATAACTTTGTCTGTAATTTCAGCACATTTCATCCATGGGCGTTGTTCAAAAGGAACTACATCACTTGGAACTTCAACGTAATCTTCCAATTTTTCGTCGAATTTACCTTGTTTGTTTCCGTTGAAGAAGTATGTTACGTGTCCGTATTTTTGAGTTTCAGAGATTGCAAGAATGCGAACACCTGATTTTGTTAGATATTCACCCATTGTTCTGTCGATACTTGGTGGATTTACAAGATATTGAGCTGGAACGTGAGCGTCCCCGTCATATTCCATCATTCCAGCGTATTCAACTGATGGAACACGTTTTCTATCAAAATATGGGAAGTCTGCGTTTGCTGGAGTTTCAAATGCAGCTGTCATTTCCAATGCACGGTCACCGCGGAAGTTGAATAGAATAACGCTATCGCCGTCTTCAATTGTACCAACAGCCTTTCCGTTTTCTGCAATTACGAATTCGTGCATATCTTGGTCAAGAAGCCCTGCATTTTCATTTCTATAAACTTCGATTGCTTCAGTTGCACTTGCAAATTGGCGACCTTCACCCAAAACGTGAGCTTTCCAACCGCGATCAACCATTGACCAGTCAGCATTGTAGCGGTCCATTGTCATATACATACGGCCACCACCAGAAGCGATACGATAATCGCATCCGTCAAAACCAGCCAAATATTCTTCAAGTGGGCTAATATAATTCAATGCAGAAGTTGGGTCAACATCGCGACCGTCAAGCAAAGCGTGAACGCGAAGTTTTTTGATTCCGTCTTTGTTAGCTTGAGCAATCATAGCTTTTAGGTGGTCAATGTGAGAGTGAACGTTTCCGTCAGAAACAAGACCGATAAAATGTAAGCAAGAATTTTTGTCCATTACATTTTTGCTTAATTTTTGCCAAGTTGCGTCTGAGAACATTTTTCCGCTAGAAATAGATTCACCAACAAGTTTAGCACCCTGAGCAAAAACGCGACCACAACCAATAGCATTGTGACCAACTTCAGAGTTACCCATGTCATCATCACTTGGAAGCCCAACAGCAGTTCCGTGAGCTTTAAGTTTTGTATTAGGACAATTTGCTGTAAACCAGTCCAAATATTTCATTTTAGAAGCACGAACAGCATCGCCTTCCTCAAATTTTCCGTAACCAACACCGTCCATAATAACCAAAACAACTGGCCCGCGGCGTCCTTTCCAATTAGGATTTTTTTCCAAAGCTTTTACTTCTGCCATTTATTTTCCCTCTTAAATAAAGATTACAATATTTTTTGGAGGTTCCCGTCTCACAAACTTTGTTTGTTCGCCGGTCGGGCTTTTCGCACTTCGCTAACGCTCATCCTCCTCGGCGCCACAAGTGTCGCCTGCGGTGGACTAAAGGTGCTCCAATCCCTAACCCAATCAACCACAAATATACATGATTTTTCATTTTATTACAATGAGATGTATCATTTAACATCTGCTAATTCAATAAGTCAAGTAAAAAGAACAGTTGCTTATAAAAAGCAACTGTTCGAAAAATTGGAATTTGACTGTTTCACTATCTAATTGACACAATCGTCCAAATATCGATTGACCATATACATTTTATAATCATCAAGCGTAAAAACCTTTGTTGATGTTGTGTCACCATATCGCTTCACTAACTCACTATAAGAACACTTTCTTATCATATTCAACGCGTAAGTGTCCCCTTCCACGATTTTTCGAACTAATTCTTTTGCGTCATCTTTTAAAATGTTACCGATTATCCATGGTTTAGTCATATGGGTATAATTAAAATACACATTCATGTCATTAGATATATTCAAAACAATATCATCGGTTGCTTCAAACACAATCTTTTCATGACTTTTCAACAATAACTTAACACATTCCTTTTCTTCCAAAATGTTGTCATATTCCAAATAATAAGGTATCAGTTGTTTTGGAATATTCTCTTTTTGAATTCTTATTGGATATTGCTTAACATTTTCGCCATCACAACTCCCTGCATGAATGAAAAACTTAAACTCTTCTCCAAAAGAAGCACATCGTTCGTATAAATTTAGTTTGTCGATGACATCTAACAACTTCACGATTTCATTTTTATTATCTTCATAAATAAATGCTTGCCATCTTGGCACAATTCCATTAGATATCAATATATCTGTTGCTAACAGCAATTCATTGTATGCGTTTTTTCTTCCGATGTAAAAATCTGTCATCGTTTCTAAACCGAAAAATGTTAATTGCACCTTTTTAACGCCTACTTCTTTCAAAAACTTAACATACTCTTCATCACGAACTAAACGATAAAAACTAGCCAATTCAAAACGCATTGGTCTACCTTGAATAGAAATTTCATTGTCTTTCATCCAACGCTGTCTATAATCATCGCAATAATCAGGTTCTCTTAACCAACTATAATATGTTATATTTTCAAAATAAGGCTTAAAATACTCTATCAACTGTTCATCCGTCTTGTCAGCCATTTTACGATTTGGCATATGTCCCAA
>JAZQUR010000048.1:0-4034 GCA_045631425.1 Treponemataceae bacterium
TGGTCGTTTTTGGGAAAGAGAGAGGTATGGAGAGAGAGAACCCTTTTAATCGAAAAAAAGGGTTCTCTCTCCCCAAAGATTATTTTAGCGTTCCACTTTTGAAAGTTCTTTTGCAAGTTTTTCTACTTCTTCAAGAGAAAGACCAGTAGCTTTTGCAATACTGTCCAAAGGAAGTTTCATAGCAAGAAGATTCTTCGCAGTTTCAATAGCTTTCTGTTCCGCACCCTGAGCTAGCCCTTGGGAGATACCCTGTGAAATACCATCGGCGATACCAGCGTTGCGACCTTCATTAAATGCCATAAGTCTAATATCAGATTCACGTATATTCATAGCTAAGTATGTGCTCCTAAATTTCTCATTGATCTTGGCAGTTTCCACAATGCGATTTATTTTGTCAGTAAAATCGTCGGTGGCACTCTTACTATCAATATACTTTAAGAATGCGGATATTTCAACATCTTGTTCCTTAGCATAGGCTGTTGCGTTGAAGATTTCTTTTGTAACACCATCGGCTATGTCTAAATCTCGTTCTTGCAAACATCTCGTTTTGAGAGTATAGTGCGGTCGACCTCTGTCAAATGGATCAAACGTACATATAAAAATTATAAAAACTTCGTTCAGTTCATTATAATTTTCACCCTTAAGCAAATTATCAGTATCTATCATAGACTGATAATAGCGTGTGCGTTTGCAAAGGTTTATGTTTTTCCCATTTTGTATTTCGATGTCATAAATTTTATCTGAATCTTTTACGTAGACATCTAAACGAATCCCTTTTGACTCGTAATATGGGCTGATACTTTTTTGTAACTCTGGATACTCTAGTCGTTCAATTTTGATTTTCAAAAGCCGTTCTAAAAGTCCTTTGCAAATTTCCGGATTACGCATAACATATCCAAACATGTAATCATCTGTGAAAGTAAGTTCTTCAATTGGTTTCATAGTTTTCCTTAAAAATAAACTTTTCAAGCAATCTTGCTTGTTGTAGAAATTTCCTTCTACATAATAATTATTAAGAAAAACTTTATAAAATTAGCAAAAAATGGGTAAAAAAATTGAAAAAAGTTGATTTTTATAATAACTAGAACAAGTGAAAAGTGAATTTCTTAAAAATTCTAAGAAGTTCGCTTTTTTTTGTGTTTCTGCATTTACAAAATTCTTAATTCTTAATTGACATGTTCTGCATTCTTAATTTTTTCCACCGTTTCCAAAGAAAGCCCAGTTCCCTGTGCAACTTGTTCTAGAGAAAACCCCATTTTTATGAAGTTTCTAGCAGTTTCAATCTTAGCTTGTTCCGCACCTTGTGCAACACCCGCGTTGTAACCACGTTTTTCTGCATCCTGTTCCGCTAGACCCCAAGCCATATAATCACCTCTGAAAGTTTGGTTTTCCTTTGTTTTTTCAACAAGCAAGTCAATCATTTTTGTAAAATCTGATGTTGATTCCTTACTATTAATATACTCCAAAAGTGACTTTCTTTCTAGGTCTTTTTCTTGTGAAAAAGCTGAAGCATTAAAAATTACTTTGTGAGTTTTATCCCCAAATTCAAGAGTTCTTTTTTCGTGGCATAAATTTGAAAAAGTGTAGCAAGGAAAGTCTTCTCCGTAAAAATCATCCTTACACACAAAGATTATAAAGCTTTCTTTTAACTCCGAGTACTTTTTCCCTTTCAAAAGCAAATCAATATCCATCATGGACTGATAGTATCGAGTACGAGTTGGCAAATCATCGTCAAGAATATTTTGCACTTCTACATCAAAAACGCGATTAGAATCTTGCACGTAAACGTCAAGCCGAACGCCTTTATTTTCATAATGAGGCGTAATAGTTTTTTGCAACTCTGGATATTCCAGTCTTACAATCTTGATTTTCAAAAGCCGTTCTAAAAGTCCTTTGCAAATTTCCGGATTACGCATAACATATCCAAACATGAAATCGTCTGTGAATGTGAGTTCTTCAATTGGTTTCATAGTTTTTTCTCCCTGTTATTAAAAAATCTTTCTACATAATTATTATTTACAAAAAGTTTTCAAAATCTTTCAAAAAAGGGCAAAAAAAAGCACATCAAAATCTGAACATTTGCTCAAACCTTGATGTGCTTTATATTTTTTAGATTAAAAAATTATTTTTTAAAGTGGCTGTCGAATTCTTTGTCTTCGTCAGTACTTGTGTATGTTGAATTTTCTTTATTATCAACATTTGCTGAGCGGAGGTTTTCGTCGTCTAGGCTGCGTTCTGGCATGATTACTGCACCAACGATGTAAATTACAACGCCTGTTCCAAATCCTGCAATTACTAAAACGATTAAAATCAATCTTACGATAGTTGGATCGATTCCAAAATAATCAGCGATTCCGCCACATACACCACACAAAATTTTGTTACGTGATTTATACAATCTTTTATTTGTCATTTTATACTCCTAAAAAAAGTTTATGAGGAAGTTTCAACTTCCGATTAAAGTTTTTTTGCTGTTTTGCAACGCAGAGAAAAACAGCAATTATATAAGAAAGTTTGCAACGCAAACTTTAGGGAAAGCTGCTTCGACGCCATTTCAGGAGAAGTAGCTTTCTTTACTCTCCTAATATATGAAAATTATTTTTATTGGACGATGATGGAAACTTTTCCAAGTCCACAGTTTACTGAAAAATGGTTTTCTTTTCTTTCGATGCATGAAACATCTCCGATTCCATCTTTCTTTTGGTTATTAAATCTGAACTTACCAAGTCCGATTTTTGCATCTGCTGAATATTTTTCTGGGTTTCCAGAAATAAGCAATTCCACAGCACCAATGCCACAATCAACATTACAGTTCTCAGTTGTTGTTCCAGAAAAGTTAAGATTTCCAGCGCCACAACGGAAATCGATTTGTCCGCCTTTCATATTGCTGATTGCAAGTTTTCCAGCATTTACTTCGAGTTTTCCTGTTTTGCAAGAAAAGCTTGAATCTTTAGATGTGAAAGAGCCAGCTCCCACTGATAGTCGTACAATATCCAATTCAGAATTTTTTGGAACTGTAATCAAAATCCGTGGATGTTTGTGGCTTGGGTTTTCGTGTCCCAAAAACTTAAATGATGGAAGTTTGTGTGTGTTTTGTACAATCAATGTTCCACGTTCTGTAAGTTCACATCTGAAAACATTTGGGTCGATACTGCGTGTTTCGACTTTGTATGTATCCCCTGCAATCATTACGATTTCTGCAATCCCGAATGCAAAATCAAGATTTTTTACTTTTGCTGCATCGAATGTAAAACGAAGAGCAGTTGGGTCGCCTTTGATTCTGTTTTCTGTGTATTGATTGTTTTCTTCTTGTTTTTCAGCTTTTTGTTTGTTTGTAGCTGGAACGCAAGCAAATTTTGCTTTGATTTCTTCAGCCAATTTTGCAGGAGAGCCAAGTTCTGATATAACTTTTTCGTCGTTATCAGCGTCTTCAAAGTAGTTGAAGTAATAATCCATGGCTTCTTTTTGTTCTTCAACTGGTAAAGCTTGGATATAAGTTTGTAATTCTTTTAAGTATTCGTTTCTGTTCATTTTTATCCTTCTGATTTTGTGCCAAGTAAAATTTCGTCGATTGTTCGCTTGTAATCAATCCAGGATTTTCGGTATTCATCTAACTTTATCATTCCGTTGGATGTAAGTCTGTAATACCGTCTGTTTCTACCAGCGAACTCCATGTCGTAAGTTTCCAAATAGTCGTCTTTTTGCAGTCTGCGCAATACTGGATAAAGAGTGCTTTCGGAAACTTCCATAATTTGTCGAACATCTTGCGTAATTTTATAGCCGTAAGTTCCGTCTGTTTCCTTGGCCACAACAGATAGAACTACTGCATCTAAAAGAGCAGTGCCCGTATTGAAAACCATATTTCCTCCTAGAGGTTGTTAATGCATTTTTTGCATTACGTAATATATGACACCTTATAATCAAAATAGTGTTACTTTTTTTGTAATATTATTTTGATAAATATAATATACGATGTATAGTATTATATTGTCAATATATTTTTAAATTTTTCCCAAGACTTTGGGAGGAGTCAG
>JAZQUR010000049.1:0-24717 GCA_045631425.1 Treponemataceae bacterium
AGTTGTTATCAGGTCTTGTCTTCCTAAGACCGCTTGGCCTCCGACTTTCTTCTAGCTTTTTTTTATTTTTAATTGATTTTGCAATTCCAAAACCAGCTGCTCCCAAGCCTACTGCAGCTGCAACAGGTGCAGCAGCAACCATTGCAATTCCACCTAACATTGAACCACCGATAGCAGCCAAACCAGATGTTACAGCTGCAGCTCCTGCGCCAGTTCCAGCAGCTGTAATTGCAGCACCTGCTCCTGCAATAGCCCCTCCTGCACCAAGTGCAGCACCTACACCAGCTCCAACTTTTTCAGCAACTTTTTTGTCTTCTTCCATAAAATAATCTCCTAATACTGCAAATATTTTCTACGCCACTTATTACATATCAACGTAATAAATGACATAACAAAATTATTATACACCAAATATTACGCTTGTCAATTATTTTTACGCCTTTTATGACTAAACTATAAGAGATGGGATTTGCAGAAAATGTTAAGTTCGAAATGGATTTTCAAGATATCCAAATGAAAGAACTTTCGCTAAAAACAGGAATTAGTAAAAATACTCTCGATAAATATCTTTTCGGAAAAAAGGTTCAGCCTGGTGTGGAAAATGCAGTAAAAATTGCGAAAGCACTTGGAGTTTCTGTTGAATATCTTGTTTTTGGAGATTCTGAAATTGGAGATAATATTCCTAGCATTACATCAGAAAGTAAGGATATTATTGAAAAATATACAAAACTAAATCAATTCAATAGAAAAACTATTATTGATTTACTCACTTCCCTTCTCGCCCGACAGTAAAAATCTAAAGTTTCATATGGTAAAATCTTAAAGTTTCACCCCAAAAACAAAAAAAGGAGCAAAATCCCAGCTTTTCTAGGACTTCACTCCCGATTTATTCATTACAAAAATTCCCCGCAAAAACTATTCCACAATAGTAATTTCCACCCGACGATTTTTGCTCATTCCAGCTTCTGTAGAATTATCTCCGATTGGCTTTGAAGCACCAAATCCCCGAGTAAAAATATGATAAGCGTCCTTCACCCCAAGTTTTTTCAAATAATCAGCCACAGCCTCTGCCCGTTGCTCAGAAAGGACTTGGCAAGACTCCAAGGAACCAGACAAAGCAGTATGCCCACTAACCAACAAATCATTATCAGGAAAAGCCTTTAACAACTCAGCAATTTTTTCCAATTTTCGCTTTTCACTTTCCATCAAATATGCAGAATCTGGCTTAAACTGAATATTTTCCATGCTCAAAGTTATGCCAATATCATCCTTAGAAACAGTAGTGTCCGAAATATCAAGATTTTCAAGCTGCTCTTGAAGCAAAGACAAAGTTTCGTCAGTCGCTACAGCCACTCGCTCAGTGTATTCTGCCCGAGAAGTTCCCCGAAACTCAAACTTATCACCGTTTTGCATTTCCAAAATGATTCTAAACTCGTCCTCGTAAGAATCAATAGAGCCAAGCTCATTATCCCAATAAATTGTCTGATAAGAATATCCCATAGAAGCCACAGGATAAGTGCTAGGCGCCCCCTTTGGAACAGGAATATCATAAAAAATCGAATATTCCACATTTATCACGTGAAGAAGTTTTCCATCAACTTCCTTTGTGCCAGAATAAGTGTAATTTGCAGTAAAAGGAATAATCAGCGGCTCAGACACGTTGAAAGTTTGTCGAATATCATAAGCTTCGTGGCCCTCCGCTTCCCAAGTATCACCAATTTGCAAATCCTTGTTCGGAAAAACAGGCACATTTCGCACCACAGGCATAAAATATGTAGGCTTAATCTCGTAAATCCCCAAAGAATCCCGCCAAAACTCGCTTAAATATTCCTCGCCCCACTCAAAAGACGACCCCGAAATCTGATTTTTTGAACTGTCGAAGGCTTTTTCCGTTGTCATAAACGAAGCTTCCAAAAATCCCTTAGCATTCCCAAAATCGTCCGCTTTTACGTCAGAAACTTCATAAGAAATACGATTTACAATTTCCGCATAATGATTAAAAACGCCATTTACCAAAACATCTTCTTTCACAGTGGACAAAACCTTAAATTTTTCGCCCAAATTATATTGATAAACAAATTTTTCCCCAAAAACAGCGCCAGAAAAACATAAAACTAAACAAATCAATGCCAAAATTTTCTTCATATTAATATTATCGTTCATTTTTCACATTTCATCCAATGTTTTTTTAGGACGAACCTTTTACCTCCCGTGGGTCCAGCTTTCCGAGGTTACGAGGACAAGCCTCTCCATTCGTGGCTACGCCCCGAACGCTTCGCGCCTCTACAATCTGGCGTAGGTTGATAATCCATTAAGGACAAAAAAAATCGGGCACGAATGCCCGATTTTTTTATCCTGAGAAATTTATATTTTTATCTGATACTAAATCAATTTTTAGTATCAAAGTTTTTATTAATTAAATCTTTGTTATAGTTTTTCACAAACTTTTTTAACAGCGTTTTCTAATGCCACTGGGAACAATTCATTCAATTTTTCAACATTATAAACGCCTGCTAAAACAGGAATAGTTTCTGGATTACTACCATAACCATTAATAATCTTTATAACTTTTCCATCTTCACCATAAATAGTAAATTTGATTTCAACAGCAGCTGTCATTTCACCATTTTTACCAATTCCATTAACTACAGTTTTACAAAAATCAATAGAAACTTGAATAAATGCTTTTGAAGATGTTTTTTCGCCTAAAGCAACTAAATATTTTGTATCATTTCTAAGCATTTTATAGCCATCTGCCAAAATAACAGCAGAAGCTTTTACCAATGATGAATCATCTTTTGAAAGAAGATTGTTATATGATAGAACTTCTTCTTTTGGAAGAAGTGTGAAACCTCTTTCTTCAATTCCCTTTGTAATTTGTTCTTCTGCAGACTTCAATAAATCTGTTGTGTACCCCAATACAATGTTAGTTTGTTCATTGCCCTTTTCTTTTGCTAAAGCATCAAATGCTTCACCAAGTAACCCTTTTGATTCAGGTTCTTCTCCATACCAATAAACTTCATCGTTTGCAATCATAGTTACAATTGCAACAGGAGAATACGAATTTGTATCTAATGGTTCACTTTTTAATGATGCACAACCTACTAATGAAAGCATAACGAAAATGCTTAAAATTGTTAAAAATAAATTTTTTTTCATTTTTCACCTCGTTGCAATATTATATCAAATTTTTCGGGGGGGCAATAGAAATTGGTATTTACTCTAACAAATAAAAAAACTAAAATCATTATATGGAAATTACATCTTTTCACACACATACAAAACTTTGTAAACACGCCACAGGGATGCCTGTGGATTACCTTGAAGAAGCAAAGGCTTTTTTGAAAAAATACAATTACACTTGTAAGGGATTTGGATTTTCTGATCATTGTCCTTATCCTAATGACGGAACAGATAACTGGCCAGAAGTTCGAATGACCACTGAAGAAGCGCCACAATACATTAAAGCGGTACGAGAGGCTGCAAAAACTGTAGATTTCCCAGTATTAGCAGGATTTGAATGCGAGTGGGATTCTATGTATGAATCTTGGTACAGAGATTTTTTGATTTCAGAGTTAGGTGCCGATTATCTTGTGCTGGGTTCCCATTGGACTCCCCATGAAAAGGAGCGAAATTATATTCCCATCGAAGCAAAAGATCCAAAACTTTTAACAAAATGGGCAAATAATACTTTGGAAGCTTTGGATTCTGGAATGTTTAAGGTTTTTGCTCATCCTGATTTGTGTTTTGGCGGTGGACTTGTTTGGTCAAAAAACACAGAAAGCATTTTTTCTGAGATTTTTGCAGTTTGTAAAGAAAAGAAAGTTGCCATTGAAATAAACGGCTACGGAATTCTGAAAAATCAGATTAAAGATGATAATGGGATTTTAAGATATCAATATCCTTATGCTGATTTTTGGCAATTTGCAAAATCTTTTGATATTCCAATTATCTGCAACAGCGATGCTCACAGTCCAGAAGACGCACTTTACAGCGCCTATCTTGCGGAGGAATATGCAAAACAGCTGGGTATCACTCCGACACATTTTTCTACTTTCTAACAGGCACGGATGCCCGATAAAAAAAGCTTAACTTCATCACAAGTTAAGCCTTTTTTTACATGTCTATCAAGTCGGGCATGGACGGCCGATTATTGCTAAGCGAGAATTTTCGTGAGAAAATTCTCGCAGGGTTTAGAATCACAGGACGTGATTCTAAACCCTATTGTTCTTTGGTCTTTAAAACTGCCAAGAATGCGCTTTGTGGAAGCTCAACATCCCCAACCATCTTCATGCGCTTTTTACCTTCTTTTTGCTTTTCAAGAAGTTTACGTTTACGAGTAATATCACCACCGTAACATTTTGCCAAAACGTCTTTTCTCAAAGCGCTTACAGTTTCACGAGCAATAACTTGGCTACCAATAGCACCTTGAATTGCAATCTTAAACTGCTGACGTGTGATTTCTTCTTTTAACATCTCACAAACGTGACGAGCTCTTTCTACAGCATTTCCACGATATGCAAGTTGAGCCAAAGCATCCACCACTTTACCGTTAAGCAAAATATCAATTTTTACAAGATCAGTTTCACGTAAATCAATAACTTCATAATCAAAAGAAGCATAACCGCGGCTATAACTCTTTAAGCGATCATAAAAATCAAACAATACTTCAGAAAGTGGCATTTCATAAATGATTTCAACCCGCTTTTCATCAAGATATTGCATATTTGTTTGGATTCCACGCTTTTCTGTACACAAAGACATAATAGAACCCAAATATGTTGCAGGAGTAATAATCGAAGCTTTAATATAAGGCTCACGAGAAGACTTTAAGCGCCCTTGCTCTGGATAGTCAGCAGGATTATCAACCATCATTGTTTCGCCATTTGTTAAAGTAACTTCATAACAAACAGAAGGCGCTGTAAAAATTACTGCTTGATTAAAATCCCGTTCAAGACGTTCCTGGATAACTTCCAAGTGTAAAAGCCCTAAAAATCCACAGCGGAAACCGTGCCCCAAAGCGATAGAAGAGTCTTTTTCGTAAACAAGACTGGCATCGTTTAGAGTAAGTTTTTCCATACTGTCTTTTAATTCTTCATAATCGTTTGAATCAATTGGATAAATTGATGAGAATACAACTGGTTTAACTTCCTTAAACCCTGGAAGTTGTTCTTCAGCAGGATTATCAGCCAAAGTGATAGTGTCACCTACTTTTACGTCAGAAACAGTTTTTACACCAGCGATAATATACCCAACATCCCCAGCATTCAATTCCCCAGTTTCTTCTAGCTTAATTCTGAAAATACCAGCTTTTTCAACCTTGTATTCCATACCTGAAGCCATAAAACGAATTGTATCGCCAGTTTTGATTTTTCCGTCTTTCATACGAATGTGAACAATAACGCCACGATATGGGTCGTAGTGACAGTCAAAAATCAAAGCGCGAACCTTGCCATCATTTACAGTTGTAGGACAAGGAATGCGAGTAACAATGGCTTCCATCAACTCATCAATACCAATACCACTTTTTGCAGAAACAAGGGCGGCAGACTCTGGATCCAATCCCAAGTCATGATCGATTTGATGTTTAACAGATGGAATATCCGCAGCTGGTAAGTCAATTTTGTTGATAACAGGCACAATCTCCAAATCTTGTTCCATTGCCAAATACATATTTGAAAGAGTTTGAGATTCAACACCCTGAGAAGCGTCAACCAAAAGCAAAGCACCTTCACAAGAAGCAATGGCACGGCTTACTTCATAAGAAAAGTCAACGTGACCTGGAGTATCAACAAAGTTTAGTTCGTAAGTTTTACCATCTTTCGCTGTATAAGGAATTGTAACAGCCTGACTTTTAATAGTAATTCCTCGTTCTCGCTCAATATCCATACTATCCAAAATCTGATTTTGGAATTGTCTATCATCAATAATTTTTGCCTTTTGAATTAAACGGTCTGATAAAGTAGATTTCCCGTGGTCAATGTGGGCAACAATACAAAAGTTTCTTTTAAGTGATAAATCAGTCATATTTCTCCAAAAATCGATTTTTAGCAAAATATCAATTTGCAACAAAATTGAAAACCAATTTTTATTTTATATTTTACCAAAAACACCAAAATATTAGTTTATTTTATTAGAAAAAATTAGTACTGTCCATAGGAGCAGTTAAAGCCATTGTGGCTTCTAAATATCCATTTTTGCGCTTTTTACCAAAAACTTCCGCATAAAAATACTGGCCATCTTCAATCACTTTTGTTTTCACAATTTTGATTGGGTCGTTTTCAGAAAATCCAGCGTTATCAGCAACACTACCCTTTACAACCCGAGTTATCAAAAATTCCTTTTTAAAATCAGATGATGTTGGAGTTACATCCATTCCAAAAAGTGGATAAAAAGCGCTATATTCCTTTACAGAAGAAAGAATTACATCTCCAGGACGTTCTGGTCGGCTTTCTAGAAAAACAATCTTTTCTTCTTCTTCACCAGTTTTCAAATCCAAAACAGTTACGGTTGCAATTTTGTCAGTTCCGTATCCAATCAAAATATCCTGCAACTGATTTTCATTTTTTACAGTCTTTCCATCAATTTTTGTAAGGATTTTCCCATTTTCAACACCACACAAACTCAAAGCTTCCCCGGGAATAGAATACAAAATTTCCACGCCAATTTCTGACTGAGTTTCCACATCCTTGTAAGTTTTCCCATAAAATCCAAGCCAAGAATGCAAAACCTCGCCGCCGTTATAAAGTGCAAAAACCTCATTTTTTAGATATTCCACAGGAATTGCAAAGTTCAAACCCTGACTTCCCTCAATTCCAGCAAAAACCACACCTTGAACCAAGCCTTCTTTGGAAACTGCAGGTCCACCAGAATTTCCCGCATTTACAGAAGCATCAATTTGCATCACAGTTCCCATAGTTGTGATTTTTCTGTCGGTAGTAGAAATAATCCCAGAAGTTATAGTTTTTTCTAAGCCCAAAGGACTTCCGATGGCATAAATCTGGTCTCCAATTTCAAGATTTTCAGAAGACCCAAGTTGAAACACATATTTTGGGGTAATTTCAGCCTTTAACAAAGCTAAATCCATTACAGAATCGTAGCCTACAACCTTTGCCGGGATTTTTGTTTCAGAATCTTCGCTAGTTTTGATGTAAAGCCGAGAATATCCTTCGTATTCAGGATTAACTTCGCTTTCAATCACGTGATAATTTGTAACGATGTAGCCCCGTTCATCAATAAAAAATCCAGAACCAATGGAAATATCAGAATAACCAAGGCCCTTTTCAATGCGAATTCCCTTATCCACCCAAACAGTTACAGTACCTGAAATCATTTTTGGAACAGAGGGATTTTCAACTTGATTTTTCACTAAAAAAGCCTCAATTTCAGTAGATGTCCAAGTATCAATTTTATTTTCAACATCTTCCACCCAAGAAAGATCATTTTCAAAATGGATTCCAAAATCTAAAACAGTTTTCAAACTTTCCACATTGATTTTTGCCTGGTAAAAGTTTTTTTCTGCAATATATTTTTCAGTTTGATTTTTAATTTCTTCTAAAATCTGATTTTCAATCGAAGCAACCAATTCTAGATTTTCTTCCCAAAGAAGATTCTCTGTTTGTTTTTCCTCTAGCAAAATAAAATCGTATAGTGCTTTTACAGGATTTTCACCAATACATTTTTGGATAGTTTCAAGATTTGAAAGCAAAAGCTCTTCTTCTGTGTAATTTTTTTCAATTTGATTTGAAGCACAGGAAACAAAAAGCATCATTAATCCTGCAAAAATCGACAAACATTTACCAATATTTTTTTTCATAATATTTCCTAGTTTTATTTTCATTAAAAAAAACATTTCTTTTATTACAAGTTACGAAAAATATACAACATATAGAGAAGTTTTTAAATAAGTTAATTATTTTTTATTTGGGCGTTCCCAAATTGGCAGCTTCGACTCCCCTCAGCTACCAATTTGGTCGGGCTTTTCTCACTTCGCCGTCTACCGCGGCTCATCCCAGATTTGTTCCTACCTCACAAATCTAGGACTGCTTCGCAGGTGCTACAATCCCTAACTCAAAAAAAATTGTTATTCAATATCTAAATCTTTTCCATAATTGTATTCATTTTCATGTAACTCAAATATTGGCTCCAATGATCTATTTTGAAAATTTAATACTCGTTTTCTAAATTCTTGACGTTTTAATATATTACTAATTTCTTCCCGTCTATTTTTCGAAATCGTTAAAAAATCTTCCTCTTGTTCCAAACCTAAAAATCTTCGATTAAGCAAACTTGCTGCAATACCCGTTGTAGAACTTCCCGCAAATGGGTCTAAAATCCAATCATTTTCTTTAGTTGAAGCCAAAATAATACGTGCCAGTAAGGGTAAGGGTTTTTGAGTTGGATGCTTTCCACAAGATTTTTCCCATTTCGCTATCGCGGGTAAACTCCATAAATCACGCATTTGAGTTCCACCGTTTATTTCTTTCATTAATTCATAATTGTAATAATGTGGTACTTTTTTACTTTTTCTTGCCCATAAAATAAATTCTGTTGAATGAGTAAAATATTTACAAGAAAGATTTGGTGGGGGATTTGTTTTTGCCCAAGTAATACAATTTAGAATTTTGAAATCCAATTCATTTAACATTTGTGCAACTGAAAAAATATTGTGATAGGTTCCACTTATCCAAATTGTTCCATTTTCAGTTAATTTTTCTCTACAAAGCGAAATCCATTGTCTGTTAAACTCGTTATCTTTTTCAAAACCTTGAGATTTATCCCAAACACCCTTATTTACAGAAACCTGCTTACCGCTTTGTACTGAGATTCCTCCATTTGATAGAAAATAAGGAGGGTCAGCAAAAATCATATCAAATTGAAAGTTGATATTTGGAAGAAGTTCTAGACAATTTCCTTTGGCAAGAGTAAAATCTTTGTTTTCTGATTGATAGTAGGCTGTAATTGAAATTTTATTTCACCTCTTTGGTTCTATTATAGCTAAACCTTCACCCATTAAATGGTTCATTAACATTGCTCTTTCAGGAGTATTCCAATAAGTAATATTTGTTCTATGAACAACCAACATATTGCTAATAAAAGTATAGCTAAGGGATGCTCATTTCCATCTGCATCGCAAAACACAATTCCACGTGCAATTTCTATATCGAAATCCTTAAGACCAAAAATATCACCAATATCAGCTTTTATTTTACTTAAATTATGTATTATATCATTATGACTTGGATTTTGTTGTCTTCTTTTTCTTTTAGCCTATTCTCTTGAATTTGCAACTAAAGTAAAAAGTTTTTTTTTCAAATGACACAAATTAAATTCCTTTTTATCTAAATATTTCTTTCATAATTCCATTTTCCATATCATGAATGCTATAAATATCTTCGAGTACATCAAATGTTTCTTCTAAGTTTCTTGCAGCGGATTTCCAACCTGCTCCATCTGTGAACCAAACAAATTTTGCACCTTCAACAGTTTTCATTTCTGTTGCTATTGTTTTATAACTTCGTGCTGTTTCATTTAATTTAGAACCACCACTGCCATAGAAATTTGTTTCAATAAGATAAATATTGTCATCTGTTTTAATAACAAAATCCCAGCGTTTTTCCATTTTTCCCTTATTTGACACAGCAGACAAATCAATATTCCACTTTAGAGAAACTTCCGAAATATACATTTCTTTAAAATAATTTATATCCTTTTTGAATCCTGCTTTTTGTATATAGTTTTCAACAAGATCTTCCATCTGGTGTCCACCTCTATTTTTTCGACCATTAGAATCTAATCCTGTTTCAACTCCAGTTACATAATCAAATAGGTTATTTATAATGTGGTTTGATAATAATTCAAAAAGTCCAGTTTCTCGTAAAAATGTTTTATATTCATCAATTGTATTTTTTTGGGAATTAAAACTATATAAATCTACATTTCCTTGTTTACCAGCATAAATTTCTTTTTCACGAACTGCTAATAAAATGGGAATACATTTAAGAATCTCTGGATATTTTGATACTAGATTTTCAAAATCCAATTCTATATTTTTAGAACCGATTAATGAGTTTAATATATTCAATTCTATTTTCATAGAATTGACATTTTCATAAACCTTATTAAAATCAGTATAATAACTAAAATCAGCAATGCTTGGTCTAAAATTAGAAAGCCATTTTGAAAAATCTCTCATTTATTTCCCCTTAAAAAATACTAGCAATATTAGAAATTAATATTTCACGTATCGCACCACGCTTCTCTGGATTTGCATTTATCATTCTAGAAGCAGACACTCTTTCTATTTTAAAATTTGAATATAAGTTATCAAAAAAGTTGTCTTCCTCATTAGAATTTTTGGGGTCAGAATTACTTGCAAGAATAGTAGAACCTTTTTTTGCAATGTTATCAATAAACTGAGCTAATTCAATTTGTTCTTTATCTAAAAATTGATTTTCAGAATACGATGTAAAAGCAGACGTTTGTGTTAAAGGTCTATATGGTGGGTCAAGATAAACAAAGGATTTTTCATCAATAAAGTTTTCACATTCTTTATAATCACCGACTCGTAATGTTACATTTTGTAAAACTTTGCTACAAGAACGTAAATTCTCTGCATCACAAATTAAAGGATTTTTAGCATTATTAAATGGCACATTAAAAAGACCTTTTGAATTTACCCTATATAAACCATTAAAACAAGTTTTATTTAAGAAAATAAATAAGGTTGCTTTCTCTAGATTTTCTAATTCATCTCCATTTACTTTCAATTCATTATACCGATTTCGTTTTTCGTAGAACAACTCTTTTTTTTCTTCTTGTGTAAAATTTCTATATTTTGTTTGAATTTCGTAAAGTTGCTCAATTAACTCTTCACAATGATTTTTTACTTGATAATATGTGTTAATGAGTTCTTTGTTTATATCATTAATCAAAACTTCGCTTGGCTGAAATTTTTGCAAAATATCAAATAAAACAGCTCCACCACCAACAAAAGGTTCGCAGTACTTTTCAATTTTTTGAGGATATTTTTTTCTGATTTCTTCTAGTAATTGGCTTTTGCCACCAACCCATTTTATAAAAGGTTTTGCCATAATTCTACTTATCTTACCACACCTACAGGGACATATTTTGCCCCTATAAAAACATAATCATAAATATTATATCAAAAAAATAGATTTAAGTGTAGATTTTCTCTTGATTTCAAAAAAAGCACTGCTTTCACAAAAAACAGTGCTTTTTCTTTTACCACAGCGTTACATAAGTTTTTCCAAAGCCGCCCTCTTCTGGTCGCGCAAAGTGAAACTCTTTCACACATGTATATTTTTTCAAAGTTTCGTGAACTGCTTGTTGCAAAACGCCGTTTCCTTTTCCGTGAATAACAGAAAAATCCTTGAAATTATGGATTGCACACAAATCAAGTTGCTTTTGCAAAGCTTTTATAGCTTCTTCATAGCGCATTCCCAAAAGTCTTAGCTCAAAAACTGGTCTTTCCGAATGAATAACGGATGAGCCAAACTTAACCCGATTATCTGTTCCGTAGTTTTCAAAACTATCGGTTGCCCTTTGTGATTGCGAAGCAATCGGAAGTTCTTTCTCCAACTCCACAGTTACTCCAGTTTTTGGGCCTTGGGAAACTAAAGTGAGCTCACTTTCTTTGGCAGAAAATTTCATACTGCCAACTTGAACAGTCCACAAGTTATTTTTGGTTTTACCAACTAAAACGCCTTCCATTTTGTTTCTGCCAAAGGTCACCTGAAAGCCTGGCTTTAAGGTGACAGTTTCCCAAGGCCCCACACTGGATGAGCTTTCCACTTGAGATGAAACTGGGGAAGCTTTATCAGCTTGTTCTGCTTCGGCTTTTTGTAGCAAGTCCTTTTCTTCTTGTAAATTAGCTTTTTCAGCTTCTACTGCTTCAGTTAGTTTTGCTATAGTTTCTTTTACTTTTAATGTTTTTTCTCGAGTAATTTCCCCTTCACGAAGTTCTCGAACAAGATTTTCTAGCATTTTTCGGCTTTCATCCAAGAAATCACGACTTTTTTTGTATCCGATTTCCCGAAGCTCGTATTCTTTTTGCTTTATTCGCAAATCCTTCAAATCAATTTTGCGCCATTTTTCATTTACTTTTTGCTCTTTTTTGCGAACTTCCGCTTCAATATTTGCAAGTTCTTCATGTTTTTCGTTTAAGCCCTTTATCAAAGCAGAAACGTCAGCTTTTTTATCTGTGATATAATCACTGGCGGCTTGGCAAATATCAAGGGGCAATCCATTTCGCTTTGCAATATCCAAAGCATGACTTTCTCCAGGCACACCCATCAAAATACGGTATGTTGGAGAAAGAGTTTCTGAATCAAACTCTACAGATGCATTTGTACAAGATTGATGTGTATATCCGTAATTTTTCAAAATTCCGTGGTGAGTTGTTACCAAAACGAAGGAGTCTTTTTTTATCAATTCGTCCAAAACTGCCATAGCGATGGCGCCACCTTCCTGTGGATCTGTGCCACTTCCAAGCTCGTCTAGCAAAATTAAAGAATGATTGTCTGCATTTTGTAATGCGTGAGCAATATTTTTCATGTGGCCAGAAAAAGTTGATAAAGATTCGTCCAAAGACTGTTCATCACCAATATCTGCAAAAATATTTGTGAAAATAGGAAGCATTGTGCCTTCTTTTGCAGGAACTGGAAATCCACTTTGATTTAACATTGATAGCAAGGCGATGGTTTTCAAAGTTACAGTTTTACCACCAGTGTTTGGCCCAGTGATTATCAAAACTCTGTGGCCCTTTCCCTCGTTGGCTTCTTTTGAAAATTCCACATCGATAGGAATTGCTTTTGCCCCCAAAAGTGGATGTCGAGCTTGTTTTAAGATTGGAGATTGAAAATCACCTGTACAAGTTTGGGCAAAAACTGAATCAGTTTCGATTCCGTAACGAGCCACAGCGTAGGAAGTGTCTAAAACCAGCATTTTTTCGTGGGCAAGTTGGAAATCACCTGCATATTCACCAATAATTGCTGTCACTTCCCGTAAAATTCGCTTTATTTCTTGATGAAGACGGAATTCTTCTTGGATAAGTTCGTTATTTTTTCTAACTGCTTCATCTGGCTCGATAAAAACAGTTTGACCAGTTCCAGAAACTTCGTGAACGATACCTTTGATTTTTCCACGATGATTTGCTTTTACTGCCAAAACTTGTCGGTCTTGACGCAAGGCTGGAACTTCTGATTGTAATGCGTCTTTTAATTCTACGTTATTTGTAAAAGATTTTATTACGCTTTCAATTTCATTTCTGATTTTTCTGATATTTTGCTTAATTGCGCGAATTTCTGGTAAATCACGTAATTCGCCTTTTTCATCAACTATTCTAAAAATGTGATTTTCAGCAACTTCTAGCGATGGAATCTGATTTGCAATTTCTGACAAAAGAGGAGTTTTGTTTTTTGTGGAATTTTTGTTGATTTCATCAGTTGAGTTAATGGCAAAAACATCTTTCATATCTTTTGTGATTTTACAAAAAATACCAAGATTATAAAGTTCATCTAATTCAAGCGCATGTCCCTCGATTTTTAACCCGCGAAACAAATGGGTAATAGGCTCAAAGCCCCGGAGAGGATTTTTCACTCCCGAATTGATAAAGAGTTGCCACTCTATACTTCTGTTTTTGTGTTCTTGAATTGTATCGTAATCTGTAAAAGGAAGACGATTTTCTAATTGTTTTTTTGCTTCTTCACTTTTACAATATCCTGCAACTTGATTTCTGACTCTAAAATAGTCCAGGATTTGAAGTGTATTTGTGTCCATAATTATTGTGTTTTTAACCTTTGTTTAAAATTCAGAATTCGGAATTCTGAACTTTTTTAGAAAAATACTTGTTAAATAGGGAAACATAAATTTAAAATTCAGATTTTCTCAAAATCCCTCTGAATTCCTAATTCCAAATTAAAAATCAGTTTCCAGTATTTGAATACCAACTCGAACTCAAACCCCTTCCTAATTCTTAATTCATAATTCTGAATTCTTAATTAAATCTAGTCTTCCCAACTTCCAGTTTCTAATTCTTCTTTTATTCGTTGCCAGCTTTCAAAGCGTTCTTCACTTACTACACCTGCATAAACAGCTTCTAGTAATTTACAGCCCACTTCGTGAGTATGTGTACAAGACATTCCAAAACTACATTTTCCAACGAGAGGTTTTATTTCTCTAAAATAAAGTTGCAAATCATCTGGTTCGATTTCATGCAAAACAAAGCGACGAACACCTGGAGTGTCGATTATCGAACTAACAGCGCCTTGTCTTCCACCAAGTAGAGATTCGTTTAATTTTAGATGAATTAAAGTTCCTCGTGTTGTAGTATGAGTTCCCCTTCCGTATTTTTCAGAAAGGCTTCCAGTTTTCAATACACAGGTGGAATCTAGCACATTGATAATACTAGATTTCCCAACTCCAGACTGACCGGTAAAAACACAAAGTTTATCTTCAATGTATTCGGCAAGTTGAGGTATTCCCTCACCTGTTCTAGCTGAAACTCGGATTACATCATAACCAATTCTTTCCCATTCTGTTAGTCGGTACTCAAAATCAGGATCTTCTGCAGCTTCTAAATCACATTTATTCACTACGATTACTGGAGTAATTCCTTCGTATTCAGCTTGTGCCAAAACTCTGTCCACAAATCGTGGACGAAATGGAGGCTCGTCTGGGGTAGTAACACAAACGATTCTATCTACGTTGGCAGCTAACAACTGAGGTTGTCTACCTTTTACATTCCAGCGTACATATTCGTTTGTCCTTGGAACTAAGCTTAAAATCAAGCCCTGTTCTTCTGTTTTTTCATCTGGCTCAATAACAACACGGTCTCCCGGTGCTAATGGATTATAATATGCCTTTTCGGTTTGGAGCTTTTTGCCCTTTATTCCACATTGACGAATAATTCCATCATCACATTCGATAGAAAAAATATTATTACTACCGCCTAAAACAAGCCCTTCCATATATTAGTTATTAACTCTTTCTAAGTAGTCGTTTGTTTCTGTGTTTACAAGAATTTTTTCGTCTTGTTTGATGAAAAGTGGTACACGTACTGTTAGACCAGTTTCTGTGATGATAGGTTTTGTAGCACCTGAAACTGTATCACCGCGAACGTAGTTTTCACTTTCAGCAACGATAAAAATCATTTTTTGTGGGATTTTAACGTCAATTGGTTTTTCATCCCAAATAACGATTGGATATTCTTCACCTTCTTTTAGGTAATATTTCAAATCTGGGTTTAGTTCGTTTGGAACGTTTACAGATTCAAAAGTGTTTGTATCCATGAATACGTAGTTTTCACCATCATTGTATTGATATTGACAGTTTACTGTTTCTACAGTTGCATCTTCAACCATATCAGGTGTTTTAATTGTTTGTGTAAGAACTGAACCGTCTTTTAGGTTCTTCATTTTACAACGAGCAAAAGCTGTTCCTTTTCCAGGATTTACGAATTCACGTTCTACAACCAAGTAAGGTGCGTTTTTAATAAGGAGAACTGTTCCTTTGTTAATGTCTCCGCCTCTAATCATTTTAATACTCCAAAAATAAAAAGATGTTTTATCTAGTATAACCTATAAATATAGTTTACTTCAAGATATCAATTCAGAGAATGTTGAATTGTGTTTTATCAAATTTTGACTTTTTATCCAATTTTGGTTTTTCTCGCGATTTGGATTTGAGAGATTTTATTCAAAACTGAAAGTATAAAATCCTTTTTCGATTCTTTGGATGCTAAGACCAATATCAAGATTTTCCATTATTTTTTTAACTTGGGAAATATAAGAATACAAAGTGCTTTGATGTTTATCTTTTCGGGGATTTTCAGATTCGGATTTTCCCCAAAGTTTTTCTATCAATTTTTCAGAGGAAATCTTTTTATCAGGATTTTGAAAAAAATAATGCAAAACCAAAATGTGATGATATTGCACTTTTTGTTGTTTTAGAAAGATGGGCTTTCTATCAACTTTTTCATTTGGATTTTCAGAGGTATTATATCGTAGGATTTTCACAAAAAACTGATATTTGGCGATAATTTCTTTGATTTCAGACGTTAGCGATTTTGATGATTTTCCTTCTGGAATGTAAAAAGCATCATAAAAAGGCTGGTCTGGAATTTCATCAGTTTCGCCCAGGATAAAAGTATCTAAATCAATATAAAAAAAGTTTGCTTCACAATATTTAAGATGATTTACCAGATTAAACCCATTAAAGCAGATTTCCCGAGTATCAGAAAACACAATCTCAGGGGATTTTCCTCTAATTAAACGTATCACTTCAGCTAGTGTATGTGCACAACTGTAATTATGCCCGGCTTTTTCGACGCACTTTTTGAAGAACAAATTGACATGCTGGTTTTTGGTGTAAAGTACAATTTCCATCTAGCTATCTCCTGTTGACTGGGGAATTTTTTTGTGTTATCATCCCTCCCAATATTGGGCGATTAGCTCAGATGGTTAGAGTACAAGCATGACACGCTTGGAGTCACTGGTTCGATTCCAGTATCGCCCAATTTTTTCCAATATAACAATAATCACGTTTTATTTATTGGTACATCGTAAAAAAATCTTCACTTATTTTCTTATCACGCTTTTTTTGAAAAATCTTCTATAAAATCGTCTATAAGATTGTCTACAAAATCTCCCTAAAAAGTTGGAAAACTGTTTTTTCGCCTTCCACCAGAAATCGAAGATAGGTTGTGTCTTTTAGAATTAGTTCTTGCCAAAGACTTTCTAAAAACAAAGTTTCACTTGCCTTTTCGATTGTGTCAAAATCATCTTTTGAGCCGATACCTTGCAAAAACAAATATTTTCCCTTGGGGATAAAATTTAACTTTTCATCAATTTTGCTCAAATCATCACTTGAAGGATAAAATCCGTATCCCAAAAATTCTTCATTTGTTAAAAACATTTTGATATTTGGATTTGTATCGGACTTTGAAACTTTATTTTCATATTTATATAGATATTCCAATTTGGTGATATTTGAACTTTCTTTCATGGAATAATTTAGATTTTCAAACAAAACTAGGTTCTTTATTGTAAAATTTGTAGAATTCATAAAAAAATTATACAGAAAAATTAAAATTTTGCAAACTTTACGCAAATTATTATATGACACCATTTTTTTTCGTATTTAGGAGGATTTATGTTAAAAAAAAAGGATGTGATGGATATTTTGCTAAAGTGCTTGATTGCTATTGCCGTGACAACAATCATTTGTCTTTGTACGATGTCTGCATCTTGTAAAATTTCACCAGAAGGAATCAGGATTTTAGAAACCGATTACACAACGCCAAAATTGATAAATATCCAACTATCAAATTCTTCCCAGCTTTTTATAGAGTTTGATAAGGAGATTGCTCTAAAACAGTTGGAAATTACAAACAAAGAAAACAACGAAAACAAGATTTTGGTTGATTTAGCCAATATTGAGAAAAACTCAGCATTCTTTATTGATTGTAAAACTAATTTTTCGATTTTGGAAAAATATGATTTTTTCGGAGTTGCAGAGGATGAAAAATTTAATACCCTAACTTTTTCCGCGACTTTACAGGGATTTAACGCCAATGTTCCAAAACTTGCCATTTCTGAGTTAAGAACTTATTACCAAAAGCCAAGCATGGAATTTGTTGAGTTGGTGGCTCAAACTGACGGAAATATTGCTGGTATGGTTTTGGAAGTTTACTACAAAAGCGAGCCAACTAAACTTTTGTTACCACCAGTTGATGTAAAATCTGGAGATTACATCATTATCCACGGGCGAAGTCTAGACGAGACTTGCGTAAACGAGTCTGATAATTGGACTGTGGCTTCTCACAAGGACGCTGTTGAAGATGTGCTTGATTTATGGATAAAGGCTGATTCAAAGGTTATCGGCAATTCTGGGGTGATATTGCTTCGTGAACGGGAAAACGCCCCACCTGTGGACGCACTTTTGTACACTGAACCTGGCAAAGAAGAATGGGGGAATGCTTCGATAAAGGAAGCTGCCAGAGAAGCTGTGAATTCTGGCGTTTGGGTTGGCACTGATTCTGTGGAAGATGCTGCTATCAACATAAAACCATCTGGAACTCGCACCCTTTCAAAAGATTTTTCTTATCAAGGTGATAATGAGGCTTTATCCAAAAATCACTGGATTTTCGTAAATAATGGAAACGCTACAATTGGGAAAGAAAACAAGCTTACTCCATACGAACCTTAAACATTAGAAAAGCAGTTTTTCACAATTGGAATGTTCACATTTTTCTATTTTTTGGTTATACTCAGAGTTATGGCAGAATTATTAGCCCCTGCGGGGAATATTGAAGCATTAGACGCAGCAATTGGTGAAGGCGCTGATGCAGTTTACATGGGACTCAAAAGTTTTAACGCAAGATTACGCTCTTCAAACTTTGCATGGAATCAGTTTGAAGCTGCAGTAAATTCAGTACATAAGAAAGGCAAAAAAATCTATGTAACAGTAAATACTGTAGCTGAAGAATGGGAAATGGAGCGAATGTATCGCTTTTTATCTTACTTAAACAGTGTTGGACCAGACGGAATTATCGTTCAAGATTTAGGTGTCGTTCGTATGGTTCAAGAATTTTTCCCAAAACTAGAATTACACGCTTCTACTCAACTAAACTGTGCTTCTGCAGCAGCTGTAAATCAACTTAGCCGAGAAGGTTTTAGTCGTGTAGTTGTGGCTCGTGAACTTTCTTTGCAAGAAATCCAAAAAATCAAAGAAAAATCTAACGCAGAACTAGAAGTTTTCGTTCACGGTGCTTTATGTGTAAGTGAATCTGGACTTTGTTTATTCTCAAGCTTTTTAGGTGGAAAGTCAGCAAACCGCGGAATGTGTACTCAAGCTTGTAGACGTTTTTATTCTGCAGATTGTAACGGTGTAGAAAAAAAAGGATACTATTTCTCTCCACATGACTTGCAACTTATCGATAGAATTCCAGACTTAGTTCGCTGTGGTGTTGAATCTTTCAAAATCGAAGGACGTATGAAAAGTGCTGAATACGTTGGAAGCGTAACAGCTGCATATCGTTATGTACTTGATCACTTTGAAGAAGATAGAAAAGGCGCTGTAGAAACTGGAAAACGTATGCTTTCTACAGACTTTGCTCGTGCAAAAACACGCTATTTCTTTGACTCAAGTAAAGCTGAAAATCTACTAAACCCAGACCAAGCAGGTGGAACTGGAATTTACCTTGGAAAGATTGATAAAATCAAACCAGGCGAAATGAAAGTTGCAGCTGACTACCAAGAAGGACAAACAGAAGTTACTGCTGTAACAGTAAAAACTCACTTTGCAACTCTAAAAGGTGGAAGTTACGACCCAGACCAAGGCGATTCTATCCGTTTGCACAAAAAAGATGATACAGGAAGAAGCAGTCACAAAATCAGACAAGTTCGCCAGGACGAAACTGGACGTTGGATTGATATTCCAGAAGGATTTTCTGCTGGAGACAGTGTTTACCTTCTTCAAACAAAGGCTATGTCAAAGCGTTATCAACGTGTATTGCCAAGCGATTTATCTACTTTTAGAAAACAACCTGGCGCACAAGTGCTACCAATAATGGATTTGACACCAGCACCAAAAGAAGGATTTGATTACTTCCCAGACGGTGTTTACGTACAAGTTTCAACAGTTACAGATATGTACGCTTTGCTTGGAGAAAGACAAGTTCGGGTAATTTTAGAGTTAAATAGCGAAACAAAACGGGATTTGCTAGAGTTTAAAAAAGCTCTCCCATTCTCTAAAAAGCAAATTTACATTTCTCTAGATCCATATTGTCCACAAGCAATAGAAGATGATTTAACAGAAACTATCAATAAATTAGTTGATGAAGGATTTAGATATTGGGTTGTAAACAATCCTGCTCACATTAATATGCTACGGGGCAAAAAAGCAACAATGATTGCTGGACCATATTTGTACACATTCAATCGTTGGGCTGCATCTTGGCTTGAAAACCAAAATATCGAAACTTTTATCACACCGATAGAAAATTCTCGCAAAAACCTAGAAGCAACTTTTGACGGTGCACTACGCAAAAAAGCTATGATTACACTTTTTGCATATCCAGCACTTTTTAGAATGCGTTTCCAACTTCCAGAAAGTTACGATTTCACATACTTTAGAGATAAAGAAGGAACTGATTTCAAAACACTTTCTACAGAAGATGGCTCATTTGTAATGCCAGAAAAACCATTCTCTATCATTGATAATATGCAAAAGATGATGAAACTTGGATTTACACACTTCTTGCTAGATTTTTCTCGCACACAAGTTGATAAATCTGAATTCCGTTTCATTATGAAAGCACTTTTCAAAGGTGATGTTTTACCAGAAACCTATCGTTTTAACTGGAAAGACGGTTTTTATTCTCCAGAAAAAATCGAAGAACGTCGTCAAGCCCAAGAACGATTTGCTGAAAATCAAAAAGCAAATTTCAAAGGCAAAGGTAGAAATCCAAACAATAAAGGAAACTATCAAGGAAAACAAAACTACAACAAAAAATCTTTTTCAAAGAAAAGATAATTAAGTTTGTAATAAAACTTGCCGATAACTATGTATCATCTATGGCTTGCATCTTTTTGTGAGTCATAGATTTTACATATATCACAAATTAGGAGTTTTTCTTGACATCCGGTCAAAAAGTTGCCCTTAGTTTATTACTTACAATTTTTCTCTTTGCAGGCTTTGTAGTTCTTGCTCATTCAGGTGTTTTTACACTGATTGAAACACGTTTTTATCAGCCTTCTTTGGTTTCAGGCATTGAATCAACTTTATCCGATGTTTCAACTGCATACACAGAATACACAGACAACTTAACCAAGACTTTTGAAGAAATCTCCAGTTCAAAATCCATAAAAAACGTTAGTAATCCAACTCAATCAAACGATGATATTAAAAATCGTAGCCAACTTTTCTCAGAAATCACCACAAAAATTTCTGGCTTAGCAGGATATAGAGTTGTAGACACCAACGGAAAATATATTCACTACAGTACTTTTGATTCTGATATTTTAAAGCAAAACTCAAATGCAATTTCATACAAAAATTACGACAATTCTTTAGATTTGCCATACGAAACAATCACTTTTGATGGCATTTCTCTAGATAAAACAAAAAATCAACTTGTTTTTAGTTTTCCATACATCAACGAATACAACACAAATCAAGGTAGAATTTTATTTTACGTTTCTACAAATGATTTTAACAACTTTTTGGTTTCAAAAAATCTGTTGCCATTGAACCAGCCAGCAACTTTCATAGAAGCTTCTAAAAATGGAAAACTTGGCTTTATTTTTGGGTTTCCTTATGTAAATCAAGATTTCTTTACCAAAGCAGTTTTAGAACGCTGGAATCAAGGTTTATTTTCTATTCAGTCAATTTTAAACACAGAAGTTGGAAACTGGATTGTTATCTCTAATAATTCTTCAGAAAAAATCACAGTTGCAAAAGTTGAAAAAGAATCTTTCTTTGTTTTCCCAGATTCTGTAAAAATCCTTCTTTTGATTTGTGTATTTATCACAATTTATTTGATTTTCTTCTTGCTTTTCAATTTAAGACAAGATTCTATGGTGAAAATCAAACATAAAATCAAAAAATTCCAGTTAGCTTTTGTAAATCAATATTTGGAAAAAGAAAATATTGCAAACTGGGAATCTCTAAAAAAAGAAATTGATAAACGCAAAAATGACTTATCTTTGGAAGTTAAGAAAAGTCTAGGCATAACCTCTAAGAAACATTCACAGGAAATTGATGCTTTGTTGGCAAAAAGTTGGGAAGATATTATCTCTGTTTTGTCAGTAAAATCATCAAAAAAACAATCTACTGCTCAATCAAGCAATACAAATATGGACGAAATCAAGGCGATTCTCGAACAAATCTTGTCCTCTGGAAATATCACTTTAAATGCAACTCAAACTGTCAAAGCAAAACCTGTTTCAAAACCTGTAAAAGTTGTGGAAACACCTGTTCTTGATGATGTGACCGAGTTAGACGAAGTTACAGAACTAGATGAAGTTGAAGAACTTGACGAAGTTGCAGAGCTGGATGAAGTTGAAGAACTTGACGAGGTTACAGAACTAGATGAAGTCGAAGAACTTGACGAAGTTGCAGAACTTGATGAAGTTGCAGAACTTGACGAAGTTGCAGAACTTGATGAAGTTGAAGAACTAGACGAAGTTGCAGAGTTGGATGAAGTTGAAGAACTAGACGAAGTTGCAGAGCTAGACGAAGTCGAAGAACTCGAAGATTTACAAGAAACAGCAAAAGAATCAGAAACATCTCTAAAAATCGAAGAAGTTTTGAATGCTGAAGAGATTTTTGAAATAAAAAACTCTACTGTAGAAACACATTCTGAACCTTTACAATTTAGTGACGTTTCAACAAAACAAGCTTCTGAAAAAAGTACTGCAAAACTCGCAGCATTTGAAATTTTCAAACCAGATTTCTCATTCTTGGATGAACCAAAACATTCTGATGTTGAAGAATTAACTCCTCTTCAAAATTCTTCAAAATTCTTCTCATTTACAAACTACAGCATTTCTGAAGTTGTAGAAGAATTGTCCTCTGTTGATTCAGATGCAACATTATCATCCATCGAAGAAAATAATGGTCTTTTCTCCATAAAACAAAACCTCGACACAAGTGCAGTTAAGCAAGATTCAAATTTAAAAGCCCTAATTGATTCTGTTATGAAATAAAATCACACTAGTACAAAAAGCAAAAGTCTATAAAATACAAAAGTTTTTACGCAATTTTCCATATTTTATTTGAAAGATTGCCGATAAAATGATAAAATAAAAAATCTCCAAAATCTACAATTTGGTTATTTTCGATGAAATTTTACAATAAAAAATTTTTGGCGACAATTATCATTTTTTCTCTTTTTGCCCTTTCACTGTTTGCAAAAGAATCAACAGTAACACCTATAAATGAAAATTGGGAATTTTATCTAAATCAATTTGTTACAAGTAATCCTCAAGAAGAACCAAATCTATTATTAAATATTCCAGAACAATGGAATAAACGGGAAGAAATAAAATCAGCAAACATTTCTGAAGTTGGATATTTTTCCTATCGAAAAGTGATTTCAGGTCTAGATCCTAAAAAAGAATACGCAATTTTGTTGGCTGAAAGTCCAGTTAGTGCATCTCGGCTTCTAATCAACGGGGAAATAAAAAAACAAATCGGTACTCCAGCCACATCCGCAGAAAATGAAAAACCTTTTTTCTCACCAATTTACACATATTTTTCTCCTGATGAAAAAGGTAATGTAGAAATTATTTTCCACATATCAAGCTTTTATCAGCAAAAAAATGGGATTTATAACAGTGTATTTTTTGGCGAAAAAAACGACATATTTTTTTACTACATTTTGCAAAACGGCGTTGCTTGGCTAGTTATCGGAACTTTGGCAATTTTGTTCAGCTTAACCGTTTTGCTTTATTGTTTATCACCAATTCGTCGTGAAAATCTATACTTTTCATTTCTTACATTGGTTCTTGCATTTCGCGTAGGGATTTCTGGATTTTCTGTGTTTTCCATAGCATTTCCAAATCTTTCGTATAAATTGTTGTTGTTAATGGAATCAGCTTCAATTTGGATAACACCAATGTTGTTGTGTTTTATCATTCTTGTTTCTGCTGATACAAAAATCAAAAATCATATTTTGATTAAAGTGGTTCTATTTTCTGCAACTTTCATAGGTTTGATTTCCCTATTTTTGCCAGAATCTGCTACAGGTGTATTAGATCCATTTATCGACGCAATTTCTGTATCAATTCCAATTTTTATTTTTGTATTTTTGATTACACAAATTAAAGTGGACAATATTATTACAGTTTTAAATCTTTCCACTATCGTTGTTTTGACAATGGCTTTGGCTTTTGAAATGTTCTTCAAAACACGAACTTTCACAAATCCATTCCAAGTTTACCCTCTTTTCTTTTTGGCATACGCAATTTTCCAATTTGCAACTCTTGCTGTTCAACAAAGTATTATGCACAACAAGCAAAAACGATTGGTGCGCCACCTAAAACAACTAAATGATGTTTGTCTAAGTTTCGTTCCAAAAGAATTTCTAAAACAAATTGATAAAAACAGTATCAACAAAGTTGAGCTTGGAAATTATTCAGAAAAACAGATGACCATCACTTACACAAATCTTGATTTTATCAGTAAGTGGGAATCTGATCTTTCATCGGAACAAGAATATATGCTTTTCTCAGAATGTGTTGCTATCATTCTTCCTATTATTCAGAAGCACAATGGATATATTTCAAAAATTCTTAGCGAAAACATAATATCACTTTTTCCAAATCACCCATCTGATGCGGTAAATTGTTATTTGGAAATTACAGAAAAACTTACAGAATACGCAAATAGAGAAGAAAACAACTACTTTGCTTTGAAAAAGGCAACTGGTCTTCACTACGGAAATATTTTGCTTGGAACTATTGGCGAAGAAAATCGGCTAGACGACACAGTTATTTCTGAAACTGTAAATGTTGTTTCCCGACTTTCTAAAGTTGCAAAAACATATAATGTTGATTTTGTTTTCTCTGATGAAGTGTTTAATATCATTCGAGAAAATAAATTTGATTTCGCACAGTTGGGAATTACAACCATTAAAGGTAAATCTCAGCCTTTATCAATTTATACTTGTACCAGTCGCCAAAATGATGTATG
>JAZQUR010000050.1:0-3344 GCA_045631425.1 Treponemataceae bacterium
AAAATACCATAAAACACAATATTCTGCATGATTTCAAGGTATAGAATTCCTAAATCTTTCATATAAAAATAATTTAGCCAAAACTGTTTTTCTTATAATTTATATTTTCTGAATTGGAATATTATACAAAAAATCTCAATATTTTAGTTTTATAGTAAAAACTAAATTTTAAACCTTGCAAAAAATATACATTAGTGATATGTTTGTACATAGATAAAACAAACTATTTTTTCAGGGGGCTTTTTTTATGAGCATTGAAAATACAATCAAAAATATGACATTAGACGAAAGAGCTGGACAACTTGTTATGTCAAGTTTCACAGGAAGAACAGAAATTCCAGAAGAAACTGTTGAATTAATCAAAGCTGGAGCTGCAGGTTCTATTCTTTATTTTTCTGGTTGTAATGTTGTAGATGCTCTACAACTAAGAGATTTAACTGAAAAAGTACAACAAGCCTCACTTCAATCAAAAGCAGGTTTACCTCAATTTGTTGCTATTGACCAAGAAGGTGGACAACTTGCCCCTATTACAAAAGGTGTTTCAATCGGCCCTGGAAATATGGCACTTGCTGCAATTAGAGAAAATGGCGAAGATTACGCTTACAAAGTTGGAAATATCACAGGTAAAGAATTAAAAGCAATCGGAATAGATGTTTGTTTTGCACCAGTTGTTGACCTTTGTTTTGAAGAAGGTTTACCAGTAAAAGACAATCGCTATTTTGGAAGCGATCCTGTAAAAGCTGGAGTTTTAGCCGCAGCCTTTACTAAAGGTTTGCAAGATGCAGGCGTTATGGCTTGTGCAAAACACTTCCCTGGTCAACGCAATGTTGATATTGACAGTCACTTTGAACTAGACACTGTTCCATACACTTACGACCAACTTATGAATTGCCAATGGATTCCATTCAAAGCTTCTATTGACGCTGGTGTTAGCATGATGATGACACTTCACGCATCATTCCCAGAACTTGATAAAACTGGAACTCCAGCAACTCTTTCACCAGTAATTCTAAACGAATATCTACGGGGCAAACTTGGTTTTAAGGGTCTAATCGTAACAGACGATATTCAAATGAAACCAATCAAAGACAAATACGGAATCGACGGTGCTTTAGTAAAAGCTGTAGACGCAGGAGTAAATCAAATTATTGTTTCTGGTGGAGTTTGGGACGCAAACAAAATCATTGCAGACGCAGTACGCCGTGGAGAACTTTCAGAAGACAAACTAAACTTAGCTTGTGCAAGAGTTCTTGAATTCAAAGAAAAATACGTTTCAAAATCTGTGCCAACAGAAGAAACTGCAAAATCACTTCTTGTAACAGAAGAAAACAAAAAAGCTGTTCAAGATGCAGCAGACGCTTCAATTACAGTTATTAAAAATGAAGGCGGATTGCTTCCATTAACAAAGGAAAAAATCCTAGAGGCAACAAAAGGCACAAAAATCAAACCACGTGTTGCCCTACTTCGCCCAACTTATGCTCGTTTAATGATGTCTGACAACACAAACTTCTATCTACACACATTCAAAGAAGTTTTTGAAGAAGTTTACGGTACAGAAATCGATTTTTGCGAATACACATTTGGCTTAGATCCTTCATCAGAAGAAATCTTGGCTGCTAGTGACTGGGCATTTATGGCTGACTACACTATTTTGTGTACATACAACTCATATCAACACCCACAACAACAAAAACTTTTTGATGCTTGTTACGCTTTCACAGGAAAAGAAAAAATGGTTGCAGCAATTTTAAGAAGCCCACACGACCTAACAGTTATTCCTGAAAACGTAGAATCAGTAATGCTAAGCTACGGTGTTGCAAAATGTTCAGTAAAAGCCCTTGCCAACGTAATTGCAGGAAAAGCAAAACCACAAGGCGCACTACCAGTTGGAATCGGAAACCTTCCACGGGGAACTGGAAAAGCTGACTTCTAATTTTTTGGAGCAACCTAATTCAGTTTGGCGGGCTATTCAGGATTCCGCCAAAGGCTCCAAACCTACGGTTCAAGGGGATTTTTGCCAGGCAAAAATCCCCTTGTCCTTTCTATCCCGGCTAGGCTGGTAAAAAAAGATTTAGATTTTTTTAGTTTTCACAATATTAGGAAAATTAGTAGCCTTCCACATTACAGACTTAGCCATATATTCTCCCTTTTTGTGATTTACAAATATCGTTTTACCATTCGTTTTAATTGACTTTTTTTAATGCCATTTGCGATTGCTTTCTGTTCGTATTTTTTAATTTCTTCTTGATTATCTAAAATTGTGTAAATCAAATACAACAAAGCAATTCCCTCTTGATAATCGTTTTTTACTTCAAGAGTGTTTTTTGCCCATTGAATTGCTGAATCATAATCTCCATCTTTAAAATAACCACAAGCAACATTGTAATATGGAAAAGGATTTTTTGAATCAAAAGTTGCAGCTTTTTTACAAAGCTCTATTCCCCTTTCAAAGTTTCCTTGTTGAACGTAAATTGAGCCTAAATTTGAATAAATTCTGCCGTTTGCATTTCCTACAACAATTAAAGATTCATACAAATTGACCGCTTTTTCAGTTTCTCCAATCTGTTTGTAGTTCATCGCTAAAAACAAATTTAAAATATGTTTATCTTTTGTGATTCTGCATTCTTGGGATAATTTTTCTAAAATCTTAATTGATTTATCGTATTCTTCTACATTGTAATGATTTAATGCTTGTAAAAGTTTTTTTTCTGATTTTAGATCATTTTCAAAAGCTCCAGCTATTAAGTCCTGATTTTCATTTTTTACTCTTCTTAATGAACTTTTTCTTGCTTTCCTAAAACGAGTTCTAAACAATTTTGCAAGTCCAAAAAAGAATGCAGGAATTGCCAAGGCTGTAATTTCATTACCTAACAAGAAATCTTCGCCTTCATTGTAATATGAATTGTAACAAAACAATGCAACTGAACCTAAGAAACCAATAATGTAAATCGGAATAAAAAAGTTGTTGAACAGTTTCCAATCTTTTCGTTTTAATGAAATAATAAAAACAATCAAAAATACAAAGACAATACTAAAAAAAACAACTGGACCAGCGTAATTTTCAAAAAAAGATTCTGACTTTGTGTAAATTGTGGTGGTTTCTATATCTCCAATTATCTGATAAACAAACCATTTTTCTGTGCCGTTTGATTTTTTAGAATAAATCTTTTTTCCCTCTGAATTGTATTCAAACCATTCTTCAGAAAAAGAAAAATCACTTTTATTTTTTTTGTGAATTAAATTTCCATTAGAATCGTAATCATAAAATGTTTCTTGAGAAAGCCCACTTTTTTCGTAAATTAAATTGTTGCTTTCATCATATTCTTTAAAATATTCATTGGAAT